>CAYZQA010000001.1:0-10482 GCA_964480745.1 uncultured Sangeribacter sp.
CATGAAGAAACACAATTTTTATGCCGGACCCAGCATCCTGAGTCCCTACACAATTGAAGAGACCGCCAAGGCAATCAAAGATTTCGCCGGCACAGGCCTGTCCATTCTTGAAGTTTCCCACCGCTCTAAGGAATTCCAGGCAGTGGTCGACGAGGCAGTTGCCCTCTTCAAGGAACTTCTGGAAATTCCCGAAGGATACCATGTGCTCTTCCTCGGCGGAGGCGCAAGCACCCAGTTCTACATGGTGCCCTTCAACATGCTGGAGAAAAAGGCGGCATATGTCAACACCGGAACATGGGCTACGAACGCCATCAAGGCTGCCAAATATTTCGGAGAGGTTGACGTCCTCGCAAGCTCTGAGGAATTCAACTTCAATCGTATCCCCAAAGTTGGCAAAGATTACACCATCCCGACCGATTGCGACTACTTCCACTATACATCCAACAACACGATCTACGGAACGGAAATCCGCACTGATATCGATAGCCCGATTCCCGTTGTCTGCGACATGAGCTCGGATATTTTCTCCCGTCCTGTCGACATTTCCAAATATGCCCTCATCTATGGCGGAGCTCAGAAAAACCTCGCTCCCGCCGGCGTTACTTTCGTTATCGTCAAGGAAGATGCCCTCGGCAAAGTTACGCGTCCCATCCCGGCCATGATCGATTACAAGACCCACATCAAGAAGGGCTCGATGTATAACACTCCGCCGGTGCTCCCGATTTACTCCGCGCTCATGACTCTCCGTCATTACAAGGAAATCGGTGGCGTCAAGGCAATGGAAAAGATCGACCTTGAAAAGGCAGCGAAACTTTACGAGGAAATCGACCGCAACAAATTGTTCCGCGGCACGGTCGCAACCGAAGACCGCTCAATCATGAACGTTTGCTTCGTCATGAATCCTGATTATGTTGACCTGGAGAAGGAATTCTCTGAGTTTGCAACGTCTAAGGGTCTCGTTGGAATCAAGGGCCACCGCTCGGTGGGCGGTTTCCGCGCAAGCCTCTACAACGCGCTCCCTATGGAAAGCGTAGATGCTCTCGTCGCAGCCATGAAAGAATTTGAAGCAAAACACTAATCCACCTCGCACAATGAAGATTCTTGTATTCACGGAGAAACCATTCGCTCCCGCTGCTGTAAAGGCAATTGAGAATACCGTCAATGCTTCCGGCAACGAGCTTGAAGTTGTTGAATATGGCACACGCGCCGACCTTCTGAATGCCGTCAAGGATGCAGAGGGCCTGATTGTCCGCAGCGATAAAATTGATGCAGAAGTGATGGACGCGGCTCCGAAACTGAAAGTTATCGTCCGCGCCGGCGCCGGCTACGACAACATCGACCTGGAGGCTGCTTCCGCACGTCATATTTGCGTTATGAATACGCCGGGACAGAATTCAAATGCTGTTGCTGAACTTGTTTTCGGCATGGTGGTGATGATGTGTCGCAATCAATATAACGGTAAATCGGGAACAGAACTGAAAGGCAAATCCCTCGGTATCTATGCTTTCGGACAGGTTGGCCGCAATGTTGCCCGCATTGCAAAGGGCTTCGATATGAAAATCGAAGCCCTCGACAAATTTGTTCCGGACGCTGTGATGGAAGGAGAAGGAGTCAAGCCCGTTCATGATGTTCACGATCTTTTCGCCAACAATCATTTCGTTTCGCTTCACATCCCGGCCACTCCCGAAACGAAGAAATCGATCGGCTACGACCTCGTGATGGCAATGCCTCAGGGAGGCGTCCTTATCAATACGGCGCGCAAGGAAGTGATCGATGAGGAAGGCCTGATGAAGGCTCTTGAAGAACGTCCTGACCTGCGCTATGTGTCTGACATCAAGCCTGACACTGCCGAAGACTTTGAAAAGAAATTTGCTGCCCGCGTATTCTTCACTCCCAAGAAGATGGGAGCCCAGACTGCCGAGGCCAACTTCAATGCCGGAGTGGCAGCCGCAGAGCAGGTAATAGCTTACCTGAAGGATGGGTGGAACAAATATCAGGTAAACAAATTCTGAATATAGAACTGGAAATTAACTTTCCACAACCTAAAAGGATAGCCCGATCAAATTGACCGGGCTATTCTTTTTTCATGGAACAAACCATGATATATCCTTAATCATCTATTCAATACACTTATTCAATACACTCTTTTATACCAATCGAGGGTTTTATAATAATCCGCAACCGGCTCGCTTTTGCTGCCGTCGAAATATTCCGCACTCACCCCGGAGAGGTTTGTTACGTCCCAGTTGACCCGATTGAAATTTCTATCTGAACCGGCGGAATAAATCACCATATTCCCGAAAGCCTCATTGAATTGGGCAGCGAGATCTGCTCGATCGGCTTGCCAAATCATTTTGGTCATGATCTGCCTGAAATCGTAATATGGATTCCTGTAGTCGCGCGAATAATTGAGCAGGGAACCCTTGTCGGATATCGATTCTCCAAGGGCCAGAATATTCGCGGAGGCCTGGGCAACAGCCTCAACTTTCGACATATCGATTACGGTTGCAGTGACCGGGTCGCGGTTGTCGTTATAATAATTGAAGAACACTTCCGCGCCTCCCTTGAGGTCGGGAGATTCCCTGAAGATATAAGGAAGCACTAAATCATACGGCAGACCATACTGCCAGACCTCGGTCGGATATGCAACGTAAGTCTCGCACTTGTTCCGGAGCTGGTAGATTGTTTCAATGCCGGACATATAGCAACAATCAAACCAAATATATCGGAACTTACCATCCGGAATTGCATCAGCCAATTCCTTGAGATCCGCCCAGTCGATATTTGACCAATCTCCCATGTTGCCTGTGAATTCGCCGCCGTATGCGCGCTTGACCGGAGTTGAATCTTCCTGATCTTGAGGGCTGACAACTGTATGATCGGAAAATTCGGGAGTCCAAGATGAACCGTGTCCCCAGAAAATCAAAGAATATTCGGCTTGCGGATATAGCTTCAAAGCGTCTTCCATGACCATGGAGATACGCTCCGGGGCCGTAGAGGGCATGGTCCTCTGATAAGTCTTGTGAGCCTTTGATTTTACGACATAGTTTCCCGACTTATCTTTAGACGCTTCATAGAGAGAGGCGGATTCCCCGTCTGAGTTTGTGCAATAGACAAGAAACCTGCCATCCTTCGACTGGATCTGAGTCAAGGCAGCTTCCATCTCTGCAACATCATCCTTGAAATCCTGGGCTAGGGAACTACGGTTGACGGCATATAACAATGTTACATGCTTTACAGAATCAGAATGTTGCTCGGGGTCTGACTTCTCGCATCCGGACGCAAGAATGAGCATCCCGGGGAAGAAGAGAGGGACTAAATATCGTTTCATGTTCTTCATCGTTCTTATAACTGAAATAAGGTCAAATTATTGCCCCGAAAATCTTTATTGTTCTTAAAAAACATTATAGAAATCAAGGAATAAAATAAAAAATGTTTTCAACGATATGTTGTTAAAATTGTTTAAACAATGAGCCCGGTCCACTAATGAAAGCACCGGGCCGGAAATAGTCTATGAAGAAAAATCTACTTTGGATATTGACGGGCGTGATGGCTGTGACATTCAGCGCCTTGCTTTATTTTCAGATAATGTATCTTGAAAATATGGTCAAGATGCGGGAGGAACAGTTCTCGGAAGGCGTGATGCGATCCCTTAACGCCACTTCGGAATTTCTTGAGCGTCGAGAGACCTTATATTTCTTGGAGCAGGATGTCAACATTATAGAATCGAGTGTTTATGACCACTATCCGACCGGCAGCGAAACGGATATACAGTATTCTGTTGAGAATGCCGACGGTTCTGTCACGAAATACACGCTTTCGTCGGAGGTTGACAATACGCGTCGTGACCCATCGCTTACGTTCCCGGCGCCAACGCAGGATGTAGGCGCACGTTACGGTTCGCTGCAGGAGATTATCCGAAGCCAATATCTTTATCAAAAGGGGTTGCTGGCGGAAGTAATCCTCTCGGTCCTTCGCGATTCCGGAAGCAGGCCGATTATGGAACGTGCGGATTCGACGGCGGTCAGGAATTGTCTCCAGGCAGAATTGGCCAACAACGGGGTCAACCTCCCCTTTGCCTTTGCCGTCTACAATATGCGGAACACGCTCATTTACTCTGTCGGCAACTATGAGGAAACCTCAAAGGATATTTACAGCATCAACCTGTTTGCCAACACCAACTCAAGTTACAAACTTTCAGTTGAATTCCCGACTAAAAACACATTCATCTTCTCCAGCGTCAGATTCATAATTCCAACACTGGCTTTGACCGTGATGCTGATCGTGATTTTTGTTTACACGCTTGTGATGGTTCTGCGTCAAAGAAAAATCTCCGAGATAAAGACAGATTTCGTCAACAACATGACGCATGAGCTTAAAACTCCGATTTCAACTATATCCCTGGCCGGCCAGATGTTGAGCGATCCTTCCGTTACCAAGTCTCCGGCGACTATTGCCCATCTTTCGGAGGTCATCACGGATGAATCTAAACGTCTGAGGTTCCAGGTCGAGAAGGTTCTCCACATGTCAGTTTTTGAGAATGCCGGAGCAACGTTAAATTTTGTAACCGTTGACGCAAATTCAACCATTCTCAATGTTGTCAACACTTTCAAACTCAAAGTAGAGAGACAGGGAGGAACATTGACCACCGATCTGGAAGCGACAAACTCGAATGTCCTTGTAGACGAAATGCAGTTCACAAATGTGCTCTTCAACCTCCTTGACAACGCCTTGAAATACATGCGCGATGATACAGAGCCGATGCTTAGTATTTCAACGCGCGATCTGTCCGGCAAACGTCTGGAGATAAGGGTGAGCGACAACGGAATAGGGATAAAGAAAGATGACCTCAAGCGGATATTTGAAAAATTCTATCGAGTATCGACTGGTAATCGTCACGATGTCAAAGGATTCGGCCTCGGATTGGCTTATGTCAAGAAAATGATTCAGGCCTTCCATGGGACTATAAATGTTGAAAGCGAGCTTGGCGTCGGAACGACTTTTATAATTAATCTCCCCCTGGATTCTACAGAATAAAAAGAGTATCGGCTTTATGGAAGAGAAGGAAGGTTAAAAAAATTTACATTATTGCGCGCATCCATAGGGAAAAAAGCGTGAATAATTGTTATAAAATAAAGAAAACCAAAATTAGACAAAAAATACTCTACGATATGGATGATAAATTAAAAATACTTCTTTGCGAGGATGATGAAAATCTCGGCATGCTTCTCCGGGAATTTTTACAAGCAAAGGGTTTCTACGCAGATTTATGTTCCGACGGGGAGAAGGGCTACAAAGCCTTCCTCAAGGGGAAATATGATTTATGCGTCCTCGACGTGATGATGCCTAAAAAGGATGGTTTTACGCTCGCCCAGGAAATTCGCAATGTCAACAGCGAAGTGCCGATTATTTTCCTGACAGCCAAGAATCTCAAGGAAGATGTGCTTCAGGGTTTCAAGATCGGGGCCGATGATTACATCATCAAGCCCTTCTCTATGGAGGAACTCGTTTCGCGAATCAGCGCTATTCTTCGCCGCGTACGAGGAAAGAAAGAGAAAGAGGTGACGGTCTACAAGATTGGAAAGTTCACTTTCGACACGCAGAAGCAGACTCTGATCATTGGCGACAAGATTCAGAAGCTAACAACGAAGGAATCTGAACTCCTTACTCTCCTTTGCCAACACATGAATGAGATTCTGGAGAGGAACTATGCATTGAAATCCATCTGGATAGATGACAACTATTTTAACGCACGTTCGATGGACGTCTACATCACTAAGCTGCGCAAGCTGCTCCGTGACGATCCCTCGATTGAGATCATCAACATCCACGGAAAGGGTTACAAATTGATTGCCTCGGAAGAGGAAGAATAATCCATATCCCGAAAATACAACTCCCGAAACCCGTCTGCGCGAAAACGCGGGCGGGTTACTTTTAGACCCCGTCTTATCGGCAGGAGGAGAAATTGTTCCGTGAATGAAAAGAATTGATTCAAGCGTGCGAATTATCACTTTTTTTCTTTAATTTTGCAACTCAACCAAACACCCGTAACACCACCATTAAAGATCTCCAGTCAGATGCGAGTCCTCTACCTTATCTACCAGTATTGCATAGCGATTCCCATTTTTGTAGTGGCCACTATCATCACGGCGCTAATAACCGCATGCGGATGTTTTCTTGGCAACCGTGATTTCTGGGGTTATTGGCCGGCAAAAATTTGGTCGAGATTCACTTGCCGTCTTTTCTTGATGAAGGTCGTAGTGACGGGCCGGGAGAATATCGATGATAACCAATCTTATGTGTTCGTTGCCAACCATCAGGGCGCATACGACATCTGGTCGATTTATGGCTATCTTAACCATAACTTCAAATGGCTGATGAAGAAGGAACTTGAAAAGATTATCCTTGTCGGCTGGGCTTGCAAAAAAGCGGGCCATGTGATGGTGGATGATTCTTCCGTCAGCGGGATTCGCGAAACGGTGAGCGAGGCTGAGGAATTGCTCAAAGACGGTATGTCGGTTGTCATATTTCCTGAAGGGAGCCGATCCTGGGACGGGAAGATGATTCCGTTCAAAAGGGGCGCCTTCATGCTGGCAGCCGAATTTAAGCTTCCGGTTGTGCCTCTCACGATAGACGGTAGTTTCCGGGCGATGCCAAGGTTCACTTACAATATGCGCCCTTCGACCATTCATCTGACTATCCATAAGCCCATCTTCCCCGGAGAAAAAGGATTCAACACAAAGAAACTGATGGCAGAATGCTATGAGGTCATTGAGTCTGCTCTCCCGGAAAAAGATCGCCATTCCGCTGAAGACCAGGAAAAATAATGTATCCTCAATTTTCAGCAAATCAACAAGTGGCAGGAAGAGTCCCAGTAGTTCTTTCCATAGCCGGATCAGACAATTCCGGAGGAGCCGGCATACAGGCAGATATAAAGACGGCCACTGCCCTATCTTGCTATGCGGCAACTGTGGTAACTGCGGTCACGGCCCAGAACTTCAAGGGGGTCCGTGCAGTCTTGCCGATGGAACAGATTATCCTTAAGGATCAACTTTCAACATTCTTTGAGGCATTCCACCCCGATGCAATAAAGATAGGCATGATTCCGAATGCGCGGTCTGTCGAAACGATAGCCGAGGTATTGAAGGAACACCATTCCCCACACATCGTGATTGACCCGGTTATCGCATCCACATCCGGGCAATCCCTCTCTGGAGAAAAGGAGGAAACCCTTAAGGCATCCCTCTTAATGCTCTATCCTCTCGCTGAACTCCTGACTCCGAACCTTCCGGAAGCGGAATATCTGGCATGGCTGCTTGCCAAAGAGGCAAACGAAACTGTCACTCTGTTCCGGGGGCCTGAGGAATGTGCTGCGGAGATGTCACGCCATCTTCCAAGTCAGGCAATATTAATTAAGGGAGGCCACCAGGAAGGATTGGCAGTTGTGGATCGGCTTTATGGGCCTGGCAAACAATCTTGCGAAAAACCGGAAGAATTTGTTGCCCAAAGAATTCAGACACCCAACACTCACGGAACGGGTTGCACCCTTTCTACAGCCATTGCGTGCGGGCTTGCCAAAGGATTAGAACTTAGTGAAGCAATAAGAGTAGGCAAGGAATACGTCACGCTATCTCTCCAGCGCGGAAAATCCCAACGTTTATCTCCGGGCAACGGGCCGCTCGGGTTCTTCTGATGGAACTAATTTGATGAAACTAATATAAGCTCTATGAATAGTAAAACAAGGGGGGGAAGGCATAAGCCATTCCCCCCCTTGTTTGTAATTTGTTTATTCTGTCAATTAGAAAACTTTAATTGAGATGTAACGTTTTGGATTGCGCTTGATGTCGACTATCAAAGAATCCACATCGGCAGCCACTCGGTTAATCCGGTTATACAGCTCGGGATCGCGCGTCAGGAGACCAATCGTACTGTTCGGGTCATTGAGTTGATTTGAGAAAGAGGAAAGGCTTTCTGTGATGTCATTGACATTGTCAATAGTCGTTGCCAAGGGAAGGGAGCGGAGAGTGTGGGAAAGAACAACAAGGTTTCGGCTGACTGTGTCAATCTGATGAGTGATCGATTTAACATCGCTCATCACTCTTGGGACATCCCCTTTCACTGTCTTGTCAAGACCCTGAGTAACCCCGAGGACGTTTGCCGTGATCCCGTCGAGACGCTGGATGGATGCCAGAAGGGCCGGGTCTGCAACAAGTGTGTTCAGATTAGCCAACAGCGAATCAACACGGGGAAGAATTTGGTTCACCTTCGGCATCACATTGTCCGACAACGCCTCCATGAGGCCCGCTGCATGTTGGGTTTTGATTTCATCTCCGACGGAAAGCATCTTCTTGCTGTCGCCAAGGACAATGCTGACATAGGCTCCGCTCAACATTGTCTGCGCGAGAGTGGCCGTCGAATTTTCAGGCACATGAAGATTCTTATTCAGCGCCAATTGAACCCGGATTTTCCCGGGGTGCTCGTAATTATATGAAATCGACCTCACCTGACCAACCTTATAACCATTTATGGTCACCGGGGCAGACACTTCAAGGTCAGAAACATCAGTATAATCCGCATAATAATAGTTGGCCGGACTGAAAAGGTTGATTCCTTTCAGATAGTCAATACCAAACACAAGGATAAGGATTGCAATTATAAATGACAATCCTATCGTCAGTTCCTTTGAAAACTTCTTTTTCATATTGAATCTTGATTTGCAGTCAGCCATTAAGGCCAAAGCCACATACCCTGCAAAATTAGCTAAAATCCTTTATACCCGAAAACAGAAACCGTTATTTTTTGGCCGATATGATAAAAGCATCCGGAATTTTGGCGCGTACCTTCTTCAATTCACGCTCCATTTCAGCCCTGTCTTCCGATTCCCCATATGTATATTTGTACATCCCATTCTCCTTTATCGATGAGATCGGTTTGAGACCGCAGAATCTGGGATTGTTGTCTTTCAGCTGGTCGGCGCTTACGAGAATCTGAATTTTATAGACTGTTTTAAGGTGAGAAACCTTGGCTTTGTGGTTCGATACGGAGACATGTTTCTTCGGCTCAGCCTTGACCACCATCTTCCCTCCTCCGGCAGGTTCCGACGTCAGCACATCGCCGGTTGAGGAAACCGAGAACTTTTTGTAAGATCCTTTCGATTTCTGGGAATTATCTTTTGAAGCGGAGTTTTTCTTATCCTGCTTCTTTTGTTTCTGTTTCTTGCCCTTCTTGGAATTGTCCTCGGCAGGAGTTTGGTCATCATTGACTGCGACGGTCACCTCCTTGGTCTCCACTTTAGCAAGGAAGGCGTTTTCATCCTTAGCTGTTATTGCCGTTGTTTCAAATTCTTTTGCATCGGATGCCCTCTTGGAGCTCGCGGACCTTCTTTTTCGCGACCCGGAAATCGACGAGGAGCGAGTAGAAGGAGTCGGGGAATGGTCAACTTTCTTCTCTCGGGTGCGGGCCACGGCAACCAATGTCGGTGTATCATCGGTTTCGGTTATAGTTTGTGCAACGGGAGCTGCCTCTTCGACGGCAGGAGTCTTCTTGCTTTTCTTTTTCTTCTTGCTTTTCTTTTCAGCAGCCTTATTGTTGTTTCCCTTCAACAGTTTTTCAGAATTTGAGACATTGGCGGCATTGTCACTCTTCTCTCGCTCAACTTTTACTGATTTGTCACTCTTGTTATTCTGGGAAACTCCCGGTTTGTTCGCCGAGGGACTGATATGGGAAGAAGGCGCTGCAATATATTTTTCGAGTGCATTGAAAAGAGACTGGGCCATCTTTGTCTGTCCCTCTTCCGAATTAATGAAGGCAGCCTGCGTGGGATTGCATATAAAGTCGAGTTCGACAAGGACGGCAGGCATCGAAGTGGCCCAAAGCACCCAGAACCCTGCTTGCTTTACGCCCCTGTCGGCGCGTCCCGCATGAGCCACAAGTTGTTTCTGAGCTTCATTGGCAAATTTAAGACTCTGTCCAAGATTCTTCTTCTGAGCCATCTCAAATATAATATAGGACTCATCCTTTGAGGGATCGAAGCCGCTATACTTCTGCTGGAAATCGCTTTCGAGCTCTATGACTGAATTCTCTCTCTGTGCCACCTGAAGGTTGCTTGCATCTTTATGGACTCCTAAGGCATACACGGAAGCCCCCTTCACAGACTTGCGGTTAGGATTCGTCTTATCGACTGAATTAGTATGAATGGAGATGAAGAGGTCTCCGCGGTTACGGTTGGCTATGTTGGCACGTTCTTGCAGGGATACGAACGTGTCTCCATCCCGGGTCATAATAGTCTTGACGTTTTTCAACTTTTTGTTGACCAGCTCCTTAAGCTTCTTGGCCACTCCTAAATTGATATCCTTCTCCCTTGCACCATTGTCGACTGCCCCGACATCATGGCCTCCATGACCTGCATCAATGACGACTACAAATTCATCCGACTGATTCGAGGCAGCCGTGGCCACCGAAGACGCGGAAAAGCATAACGCT
>CAYZQA010000001.1:10582-108252 GCA_964480745.1 uncultured Sangeribacter sp.
ATCCGACTGATTCGAGGCAGCCGTGGCCACCGAAGACGCGGAAAAGCATAACGCTGCAACCGCCAAAGCCTTAGCAGCGGCTTTGAAATCTAAAATATGTAATTTTATTTTTTTCAAGGATTTGCAAATCATTTCAATCGTATATCAAAATAAACCTTCTTTCCATTCATCAACAAAATTAATAAAATAAGAAGTGAGACTCATCCTTTTTAAAGGAATTTAACAACTTCAAAGGAACGGCATAATCTCCACTAAGTGCGTCAATTTTGAAGATTGAGGATATTAGATTAATTTTGTCAATTCTTATGAACTCGTTTGAAATCTTTTGACCGGGCTCATCAGTAAAATTTCCAAAGCGCGAAAGAACATCCATGAACTTCAAGATAGACGCCACTGCGCCCGGAACAAATGCAAGAGCCGGGGAAATCACAACCGACCATGGCCGGATACCGACCCCCATATTCATGCCCGTGGGAACAGTCGGCAGCGTGAAAGCCGTTCATGCCCATGAACTTAAGAATGATATAGATGCAAAATTCATTCTTGGCAATACCTACCACCTTTATCTGCGTCCGGGGCTGGATGTCCTTCGCGCAGCCGGAGGACTTCACAAGTTTAATTCCTGGGACCGTCCAATTCTTACGGATTCAGGAGGTTTTCAGGTGTTTTCCCTCGCTGCAAACCGAAAATTGAAGGAGGAAGGAGCCTGGTTCAGAAGCCATATTGACGGAAGTAAGCATCTCTTCACTCCCGAAGGAGTCGTGGACATCGAACGAATAATCGGCGCCGACATCATGATGGCCCTTGATGAATGCCCTCCCGGCACTGCCGATTATGATTATGCCCGCAAGAGCCTAGATCTGACCCACAGATGGTTGCTCCGGGGCTGGAAAAGATATAAGGAAACCGAGCCTTTATATGGGTATTATCAATCCTATTTCCCCATAGTCCAGGGATGTGTCTATCCTGATCTCAGGAAAGAATCAGCTAAGTTTGTATCAGACTTAGGCGCAGACGGAAACGCCATCGGAGGACTTGCCGTCGGCGAACCGACCGAGAAAATGTATGAGATGATCGAAGTGGTCAATGATATTCTGCCATCCGACAAGCCCCGCTATCTGATGGGCGTCGGCACTCCGGCCAATATATTGGAGGCCATTGACCGTGGAGTCGACATGATGGACTGCGTCATGCCGACGCGAAACGGACGCAACGGTATGATATTCACCCGGCATGGCATTATCAACCTGAAGAACAAGAAATGGGCAGACGACTTCTCCCCTCTTGACGAAGGAGGTCCTTCGATCGTTGATGAAGAATACTCAAGGGCTTACCTCCGTCATCTTTTCGTCAGCAAAGAACTCCTCGGGATGCAGATAGCCTCGATCCATAATCTGGCTTTCTATCTCTGGCTCGTTCGGGAAGCGCGCGAACATATCATTGCCGGCGATTTCAGCCAATGGAAAAAAGAGATGGTTGTCAACGTCACAAGGAGACTTTAAAATCGCGTCGTTCATCAGGATTTCAAAAATAGCCAACAGACGAATCTGACATGAAAGGATTCCGAATTAAACTCCGGAGAAGGAAACGCAAGGATAAGACCAGCGAAGGGAAAGGGTTTCATATCCCGGGCCTCAAGCTTCTTGACATATTCATACTCAAGAAGTTCTTGGGGACCTATCTGTTTGCAACAGTCCTGCTGCTTGCGATTATATCCATGTTCGACATCACGGAGAAACTCGACGCTTTCCTCACGGCCCCTCTCAAAGAAACTCTGTTTGATTACTTCCTCTCCTTTCTCCCCTATTTTGCGCTTCAGCTCTCCCCTCTCTTCACATTCATAACCGTCATCTTCTTCACTACGAAACTTGCGGCCAATTCTGAAATCATTGCCATCCTGTCGAGCGGCATCAGCTTCAACAGGCTCATGCGGCCTTACATGATCGGGGCTGCTGTGATCGCCGCCTTCACCTTTGTGCTAAGCAATTACGCCATCCCTCCAACCAACATCAAGAGAATAGCCTACACGAACAAATATGTGAAGAACAAAAGCGTCACAACCGGCATCGACATCCAGATGATGGCATCCCCGGGAGTCGTCATGTATATCGGGCGCTTTGAAAATTCAAACAAGACCGGATATCGCTTCACGCTCGACAAATTCAACGGCAAAGAACTTGTTTCGAGGTTATCCGCCCAAACAGTGGAATACGACTCCACCCGATTATACCACTGGAAAATCTACCAGTATATGATCCGCGACTTCGACGGGATGAAGGAGAAAATAAGGTCAGGCTCTCAGCTTGACACCATCATTCCCATCGAACCCCGAGACTTCCTCATATCAGCGAACGATCAGGAAACGCTGACCACTCCCCAGCTTAACGACTACATCGACAAGCAGAAAAAACGCGGAGTTGCAAATATCAAGGCTTTCGAAATAGAAAAGGAGAAGCGTTATGCAGCCACTGCTGCAGCCTTCATCCTCACCCTTATTGGGCTTTCCCTTTCGGCGAAGAAAGTCAAGGGAGGGATGGGAATAAATATCGGTATCGGCTTGGCGCTGAGTTTCAGCTATATTCTGTTCTCCACTGTCAGCAGTCAATTTGCCATATCGGGCACCACGACTCCGTTCATAGCGATGGAAATTCCGAATGTTGTCTATCTAATAATCGGGCTGGTATTGTATCGCCGGGCGATGAAATTTTAGTGAAACGGACCCCTTTGGCATAGAAATGCTTTGTGAAATTCAATTCAAATAGCTATCTTTGCTGAAAATAAACGCGAGGCAAAAGCCTCAAAAAAGAAATGAGCAACCAACGCAAAGAGTCCACTGAAAAGAGGCATATAGTCATTTATGGCTACACGCGGCAGGAACTCGCCGCCCTTATGCGACACTTTGAATCCCAGCTTCCGGAATATGTGAAAGTCACGATCACATCTTCCGGCCTTGTCACAAACATAGCCCTTACGGGCATCACAAGCGGCACGGAACTACTGAGATTCAAGATGAACCGTCTGCAACAGAATCTTCAGACGATATTTTCGGAAGAGGTCGTTACGTTGGAAGACAAGTCGGTCCCCGAGGTTTTGGGAGAATTGCTGCGGGAACATGAGCTGACAGTGGCCTGCGCTGAAAGCTGCACAGGAGGCAACATTGCCCATAAGATCACCCAGGTTCCCGGCTCCTCGAACTATTTTTTAGGAAGCGTGGTGAGCTATTCCAATGATGTGAAAGCGAATGTCCTCGGCGTTTCTCGCTCCGATATTGACCGTTATGGGGCAGTTAGCAAGGAGGTTGCCGAACAGATGGCTGCCGGCGTATCGAAGCTCATGCAAAGTGATTGCGCAATCGCCACGACGGGCATAGCCGGTCCGGACGGAGGAACAAAATATAAGCCAGTCGGAACTGTCTGGATTGGCGTCAAATACAACGACCTTGTCGTTTCGGAGCTCATTCATTTCCAGGGCGACCGGAACTCGGTCATAGAATCAGCCACCCATCACGGGATGGTGATGCTCATCCGGCTTCTCCGCAACAGCTATATCCTGCAGGAAGAAATCAACGACGAATGATTGCCAGCAACTGGCGGCAAGGGAAAGAACACGCTGATATTGTGACTAAAAACAAAATAAAAAGGGGAGAAAATTTTGTCGGATAAAAAAATTTAGCTAACTTTGCACTCGTTTTGTGACACATCCTTAAAAGTCGCTGAATAGATGCAGTTAGTGACGATATGAGATTGAGATGGCGTCAGAACACTGAAGTTAAATTTTTTAGAACAAAAATCAAACCTACAGCCATGTCAAAAGTTTGTCAGATCACGGGCAAAAAAGCGCAGGTGGGCAATAACGTATCGCACTCCAAGCGCCGCACGAAACGCAAGTTCGAGGTTAACTTGCACACGAAGAAATTCTATTGGGTAGAACAGGATATGTGGATTCAGCTCCGACTTTCCGCACGTGCGCTCCGCACAATCAACAAAATCGGTCTTAACGCAGCTCTCAAGCAGGCTGAGGCTGAAGGAAATCTCGACTTCAAAGACATCAAAATCCTTTCCCTCTAAAATTTTAGAACAATGGCAAAGAAAGCAAAAGGCAATCGCGTTCAAGTGATTCTCGAATGCACCGAACATAAGGCAAGCGGAATGCCCGGTATGTCACGTTACATCACCACCAAGAACCGCAAAAATACTACAGGACGTCTGGAGTTGAAGAAATACAACCCCATCCTCAAGAAAGTAACCGTTCACAAAGAAATCAAATAAGCACTGACCCATGGCAAAGAAAACCGTGGCCTCAATCCAGAAGGGTGAAGGCCGTACTTACAGCAAGATCATCAAGATGGAGAAAAGTCCTAAAACAGGCGCTTATGTTTTCAAAGAGGAAATGGTTCCCAACGACGCTGTTAAAGACGCTCTCAAATAATCTTTAAAGATAATTGCAAAGGTTCGCCCTCCGGAGCGAACCTTTCTTAATTCTAACTTGTCTTAATTCTCACTTGTCGAAGGAATGAGCGAAATAATACTTGGAATAGAATCTTCATGCGACGACACGTCGGCAGCTGTCATACGCGACGGCCTTCTCCTTAGCAATGTCATAGCGTCCCAGAAAGTCCATGAAGCTTACGGAGGCGTTGTCCCGGAACTTGCATCCCGGGCTCATCAGCAGAACATCGTCCCAGTCGTTTCGGAAGCTCTGCGTCAGGCGGGAATTGATAAATCCCAGCTTTCCGCCATAGCTTATACCCGCGGACCGGGCCTCCTCGGATCGCTCCATGTAGGCACTTCCTTTGCAAAGGGCCTCTCCATAGGGCTCAACATTCCCATGCTCGATGTCAATCATCTTCATGGACACGTCCTCTCCCACTTTATAAAGAAAGAAGAAACAGATCAGGTTCCGGAATTTCCATTCCTTTGCCTCCTTATCTCCGGCGGAAATTCCCAGATTGTGCTTGCCCGCTCCCCTTTTGATATGGAAATACTTGGCAAGACGATTGATGATGCAGCCGGAGAAGCATTCGACAAATGTGCAAAAGTCATGGGACTTCCCTATCCCGGAGGCCCTCATATCGACCGACACGCAGCGGCGGGCGACAAGTCCAAATTTAAATTTGCCAAACCACGCATAGACGGGCTTGACTATTCATTTTCCGGCTTGAAGACTTCTTTCCTATATACTCTCCGCGATGAGGTTGCCAAAGATCCGGATTTCATAGAAAACAACATAGACGATCTTTGCGCCTCCTTGCAATCCACTATAATAGAGATATTGCTCGATAAGCTGGGGAAGGCCATTGACATGACCAAAGTGAAGCATGTCGCAATCGGCGGAGGAGTTTCTGCCAATTCCGGAGTTCGTCAAGCTGTGGCGGATCTCTGCGAGAAAAAGGGAGTGAAAGCCTGGATTCCGGAACGAGCATTTACAACCGACAACGCTGCGATGGTGGCCATGGCCGGGGCCTTCAAGTATAGAAATAAAGAATATGCCGCGCTTGATCTTCCGCCGTATGCACGAACGGAAATATGATGGCCCGTCAAGATCCTATCCTCAGGGGGCTTGTCTGCCCATACTGCAAGATCGAGACGGTAATCGTTACCAAAAGGGGGAGTAAGTTCCGGCAATGTCCGCAGTGCTCAGCCTCTGTGAAATGCCACCCCGGAACCGAAACTGCAATGGGAGCGGTTGCCTCGATTGAACATAGACGCTTGCGTTATGAGGCACACCGCTGGTTTGACGCCATTTGGAAGAATAAGCTTAAGAAATCGCGTTTCAACGCCTACTCGTGGCTTTCCTTGAAATTACGGATGAATAAGGATGCGGTCCATTTTTCCCAAATGGATGAGAAGGATTGCCTGCGCGCAATAGAGATATGCCGTAACCTTATACAGGAAAAAGCACCCGATTTATTTCAACGGATGAATCAACAAGACAATCCTCGCATGGAGTCCGGTCGGCAGAAATTTCCTGATAGCCAATCTGAAAAAAACTCTGTCTGAAATCCTTCGGCCTAACGATATTTCCGTCAAAAATAACGATATCTATATCAATCGGCACCCGGCCCAGTACGCGCGCATCGCTTGTCCTCCCGGCTGACACCTCATATTCCTTCAGAAGGCGTGTAAGGGTCTCTGCGCCGAGAAGTGTCTCCATTTCCATCACAAGATTGAAATACTTTTCCGGAGCGCCATGCGCATCGGGAGTTTCATATATCTGAGAACTGTGGAAAACTCCATCTGAGACCCCTATCAGATATTCCCTCGCGCTCTTTAGATTTTGGGCCTTGTCTCCACAATTGCTACCTAAGCCAAGAACGACCCTATGCAACCCTTCCTGCATTACTTTTCGGAAACTTTAAGTTCGAATAGAGTGAGTTCCGGCCGGGCCGTGCCTATTCTTGTTGGAATACCGACTTCTCCCGAGCCTATGTTGACATAAAGCCGCATGTCTGTTGAGTCCTTGGCCAACTCGTTATACAGCCCTCCCCATTGCTTATATCGGAACACAGCAGGCGACCATCTATGGCCGATCGGGCCAATTGCGGCCTGCATTGCATGAGTATGTCCCGACAAAGTGAGGTCGATATTGCTCTCCTTTATCACATGTTCCGTCCAATGGGCCGGATTGTGGGTCAGAAGAATCTTGAAGTACCCGTCGTTAAGATCCGAACCGGGTTCTTTCCCATAGGCCTTGGACAGATCTCCGTAACATTTAAAAGGAGGATCGCCCCAGTTCTCAACGCCAATAACAGGAATAGAATCATTCTCCCGTCGGATCCAGGCAGACTCATTGTTTAGAAGTCTCCACCCCATTTTCTTCTCCAGATCGATGAGAAGCTGGTGGTCAGCCTTTTTTTCCTCTGGCGTTTTCCAGTCGATATAGTCTCCATAATCGTGATTGCCGAGTATAGAATAGACTCCGTCGGGAGCATTCAGGCGAGAAAGAATCTTGACAAACGGGAGCAGTTCGGATGTGCGCCGATTGACAATGTCGCCCGTAAAGAAAATTGCATCCGGATGAAGCGCATTAATGGAATCAACCATGGCAGATACAAACGTTGTATCCTGACCCCATGTTCCAACATGGGCATCGCTGAACTGGACAATTCGGTAGCCATTAAAAGAAGCAGGGAGCCGGGGAGATTCAATCTCGACATTTACAACTTCGAGGTCGCGACGAGTGAAGAAGACGCCCCACCACATCACAATAAAGAGTATGACTGCAAGCGGCCCACCGATCATCGCTCCGATATTCAGATTCTTCTTTCCCTTACGATGGAAAAGGCGGCCGATAAGGGAGCAGATCGTATATAGCGCTTTCGGAAAATAGATAGACAAATATCCGAACAGAAGCCACATCACAACCTCTGTGCTCCGGTCCTGATCCCGCAGGGGAAGGCAAGCTATTACAATCAGCAGAATCCAAAGAAGAACGGAAACTATCGCGTAAGCCCATGAAAGGAACTTACGGGAGCGGCCGCGCAAATACTGGCGTATATCTCTGAAGATATACCAATCGACAAAAAAGCTGAGTATGAAGAGGGCGATGAGCGCCGGAACAGGGATTCTCATTTGGAAATCTTAAAATTACGTTAGGAAGGGATGGTCATTCCATCCCTCCGAGCAACGTTTTCAGTTTATTCTTCAACGGGTTGGCATACATCGTCAGCATTATCTCCGTCATATACTCCCGTTCCTCTTCCGTCACATCAGCAAGGTCTATCTTATTTAGTTGGTTTTCAAAATATTCCTTAGTTTCGGTCAGCTGCTCCTCCGTGTATTTCGAGCGGAAGCGATTTGTCCGGTGCAGGAGGTCGAACGCTATATAATTGATGGGGAATATTTCGTAACTTCTGTGGATTGCCTGATCGATGAGACAGCCGACATACTTGGCGGCGATATTGTTGTCGCGGAATTCTCCAAGTTCATCAAGCTTGTTGTTGATGCGCGGAGTCATCTGGATATGCACCCTTCCCTTGAAACTGAGCATCCCGGTCTCCATGCTGAAGAGGTCGTCGCGCTGCGATTTCTTGAAATTGGGATCGCGGCGTTTGAGCAGGAACTCCTTTGCCTTCAGATAATCATTGGGATCAAATTCATAGGAAATCGATACAGGCATAAGGTTTATTTCCTTAAGCTTATCCATAAACGATCCCTCCCCGCCGAGAGCAAGCATCTTAACGAGAGACTCCTGAGTGCGATCGGAACTATCCTTGGCTCTACCCTCTCTCTGGGCAATCCAGATGCTCTCATGCTTGTCGAGGATTGAATAATGGATGTAGGCTGAAAGCTGCTTTGCCGCCATCAACGCCTCGCGGATACCCGTGTCGCGCTTTACGATGAACGACTTGTTAAGTCGGACAAGATCCGTGATCCAATCGAAGACAAGAAGGTTATTGCCAATTGCCACTTCCGAGGTCGGCATATTTCGCCGCAGGAACGCGAGATTCAGGAAAGAGGCATCCAGGACAATATCGCGATGATTGGTGATGAAGGTGTAGTTCGTGCCCGGATTGTAATATTTGATTCCTCCCAAGGTGATGCCTGCGGTTGTTGTCTTAGCAAGCATTTCGAGGAAGGGATACATTATCTGATGCTGGAAGTCATATTTGTTATCAATGTTGGAGAGTTCCTGCATCAAAGCCGGGACATCCTCCTCCGGCATAACATATTTGACGGCATGAAGGAATCCGGGATCCTTCATCAGGCTTGACATCTTCTCCTTGAAGACGGAATCGTCATAAGGAGATATTTCTGCAAAATTATGTTCCAATGAACTCATGACAGTCTATTTTGGGTCGCACTCCCCTCTCCGACGGGGCTCCTACCATACAATGGAGGCCAAAGGAGCAGCTTTTACGGAGTGCATTATTCGCAAATTTACAAAATATTTTTGCCAATGCGAAATATTCCCAATAAAAAGAAATGATGAAAAAATCTCAAGGGCCGCGCGCTATTCCTGAGCATCTGCTGACAGACCTGCATGATAATCACGCCACTTCCCTATCAGAGCCGACATATCCGGAGGGATTGGGCATTCAAAATCCATCTGCTGCCCTGTATGGGGGTGCATAAATCCCAGCGTACGGGCATGTAGGGCCTGGCGCGGGCAGACACTGAAACAGTTCTCTATGAATCGTTTGTAAGACCCGGAAGTATTCCCCTTCAATATCTTGTCTCCCCCATATCGTTCATCATTGAAGAGGGGATGGCCGGTGTGGAGCATGTGAACACGAATCTGATGCGTTCGGCCTGTTTCCAGAACACACTTGACCATCGTCACATATCCGAAGCGCTCAATAACTTCATAATGAGTCACGGCATGCTTGCCGACGTTCGGATCAGACATGACCGCCATCTGAAGTTTATTGCGGGGATTGCGGGCAATATTGCCGGTGATTGTGCCTTGATTTTCTTTGAAATCTCCCCAGACCAAGGCGACATACTCGCGACGCGTCGTCTTGTCAAAAAATTGTTTCCCAAGAAAAGTCTTTGCTTCCGGGGTCTTGGCGACCACGAGGAGGCCGGACGTGTCCTTATCAATGCGATGCACCAAGCCTAATCTCGGGTCCGAAACATCATAGTCCGGATTATCTTTGAAATGATATGCAAGGGCATTGACAAGTGTGCCGGAATAGTTCCCATGACCGGGATGGACAACCAAACCGGCCGGCTTGTTAACGACCAGCAGCCAATCGTCTTCATAGACAATATCAAGGGGAATGTCTTCCGGGATAATCTCGTTCTCATAGCGCGGACGATCCATCACGATGGAGACCACATCCCCCGGCTTCACCTTATAGCTTGACTTTACCGGCTTCCCGTTGACCAGGATGCAATCGGCCTCGGCGGCTTGCTGAATACGGTTTCGGGAGGTTTTCTCCATCCTCTCGACCAGAAACTTATCAACCCTCAATAGAGTTTGCCCCTTGTCGGCTACAAAACGGAAATGCTCGTATAACTCGCGGCCATTTACAGTTACGAGCGGTTCGGCTTGCTCCCGTTCGCCAAAGCTGTCAGAGCCAAAGTCGAGATCCAAGACATCTTCAAACTCCTGTTCTTCCATATCACAAAACAGGATTAAAAGTATTGAGACTCCGTTTCTTCGCCGCTCTCGGAAGTCGAGGATTCCGCTTGAGAAGAGACCGCGGGCTCTTCATAACCCTCAGAAGATTCTGCGCCCGCGTTGTAATAGCTGTCCCCTTCCTGCTCGCGCATATATTCGAGACGCTCGTTAAGGAGCAAGGAATCCTGAAGGTCATAAAGCCGACCGTCAGATACCTCAAGGACAATGGACGCCGTAACAGGAACTTTCTGCATCTTATGGACCGGTCGGCCGTTGGCCAGGACTTTCACGACGCGGTCATCGTTACCAAGAACCTTCACCACCCGGATTTTCTTAAACCCCAATTCTTCCAGTTTGGCCATGGCAGAGCGATGGGAATTCCCCTTGAGTGCGAATTCAGCAGGATGATTGTCGGCGTCAAGAATAACTTCCTTAGGATGGACGGCATTGATGTAAAGAAAAATCTTTCGGCCGGGCTTCACCGTTGCCCCTCTCTTAGGGAACTGCTCGATGACATATCCGGGCTTGACATCCTCGCGATAAAGGGAATCCCTGATATCAACCTTGAACCCGCTTTCATGGAGCTTGGAAATAGCCTGCGTATAAGACATATTCTCGACCCCGGGGACGCGCATGCTCTGGCCATGCTTGGTAAAGATAGCTGTAGCAAGATATGCGGCGTAAATTCCCAAAACTGCTATAATGCAAATAATAAGAAAATTAGCAGCCACGGGGTGGCGGTCGATAAACCGGCTACCCCATGAAAATGAATTATCTGACTTCTGCTTCTTCAATGGCTTAAAAATTTTTGGCCTCCAAAGTTAACAATTTTTGGGGAGAATAACACAAAAGTCGCCAAATTTTACTAACTTTGCAGTTCAAAGCGCGCCTGCGCGTCGGGGACCATAGACCCATCTCATAAAATTTCAGAGCTTCCGAGGTCTTACGTCCCACCAAGCAAACCAACGAATGGAAATGCGTAAGTCAATATACATTGTTCCGCTTCTTCTGCTCCTCTGCTCCTGCACGGAATATAGCAAGGTGCTCAAAAGTCGGGACGCTGAATATAAGTTCGAATATGCCAAGAAGGCGTTCGACGAAAAGAAATACGTTCAGGCGCAAACCCTGCTCGGAGAAGTCTACACTCCCCTTCGCGGGACGTCAAAAGGAGAGGAATCCCTCTTCCTCTTGGCCATGTCTTACTTCGAAAACAAGGACTACGCCAACTCCAACGTCTATTTCAAGACGTATTATAACCGCTATCCTAAGGGGAAATATGCCGAGCAGGCGAGGTTCTATTCCGGATATGGGTTCTATCTCGACTCTCCGGATCCTCAGCTTGACCAGACCAACACCACCAAGGCTATAGAGGAACTCCAGTCTTTTTTGGAATTTTATCCGAACAGCGAACGAGTCGAGACAGCCCGCAATGCCATCTTCGAGATGCAGGACAAGCTGACCCTCAAGGAGCTCCAGAACGCCCAGCTTTATTACAATCTCGGAAATTATCTCGGGAACAATTATGAATCGGCGATAATAGTCTCCCAGAACGCATTGAAAGACTATCCTTATTCCAAATATCGCGAGGACTTCGAGATGCTTATCCTGAAGGCAAAATATCAGGAGGCACGCCAAAGTGTCGAGGAAAGGATGGGCGACCGTTACCGCGAAGTTGTCGATGAATATTATTCCTTCATCAACAACTATCCCGAATCAAAACATCGCAAGGAAGCCGAGACCATATTCAAGCTCTCCAGCAAGCATGCTTCAAACTGAGGCCTTGCCTATCAACAACAAAAGAAATCGTTCAAATAAATCATAATAGAACTTATGGATTATAAGAAGACTAACGCACCTCTTAACACAGTGACCCGCGACATGATCGCCATGTCTGCACAGACCGGAAACGTGTATGAGACCGTTTGCGTAATTGGCAAACGTGCCAATCAGATTTCTGCCGAACTCAAGCAGGAACTTGCTAAGAAACTGGCGGAATTCGCTTCCACAGACACGATGGAGGAAGTGTCGGAAAACCGTGAACAAATCGAGATTTCCCGTTTCTACGAGAAACTCCCGAAGCCGACTCTTATCGCCACGCAGGAATATCTTGAAGAGAAGCTTTATTTCTCCAATCCTTTGAAGGAGAAGGAACGCCTCGATGACTAATCGGGCGCGACCCCATACCTACTAAACCGCCTTTTAACGGCGGTTTTTTTATAGACCCCGTCTCATAAAATCCCAAAGAGGCTTACGCCCGGGACCATTATTATTCCCACTTGGAAGTCAGAAGAATTCATATCTTTAATCCGGAAACGGATTTTGCCCTTGCTTCCGGGAGTCGATTCTACACTCCTCCAGCTTCCGTCATATCCTTACGCCGGAAACAAGCACTTCTTCCGGCCCTCTATGCCGCTCACGGGGATGCGATTTTGATTCTTGACCCAATGGAGCAATCTCCGATTGAAAATCTTCCTTTCTACCGCATCGCAGAAGAAAAACATCTGAACATCCTTACAACCGAGGATCTGACGGCGATGGGAAACGGAGAAAGTTTTCAGGCTGATCCATGGGGTTGGAATCTTTCCTTGCATAATTTGCTTCAATCTTTCGGAGACATCTTTTATCAGCTCCCTTCTGAGGACCGCATCAAGAAGATCAGAAATCTTTCTCATAGAAGGACAACCATAGCTTTTCTTAAGGAATGCGAATCCCTCCTGCCTAAAGATTTCGTTTTTCCACAAGAAACGGCCTCAGTTGAAGAAATAAAGAGTATATTTGAAACCGAAAAGGATTTGTTTCTGAAATATCCATGGAGCAGTTCAGGGAGGGGAATAATCCGGACTCACGATCTTGAATGGCGCCATATCGAGCCCTGGACAAGAGGGGGCATTAGAAGCCAGGGGTCGGTGATAGTTGAAAAGACCTACCGAAGGAAACTCGATTTCGCAACGGAATGGGAGATTCGGGAGGATAGGTCGGTCAAATTTCTTGGGTTGTCTGTTTTCCAAACTTCTCCAAGAGGCAAATACCTTTCCAATGCCAAGGGGAGTCAGGATGAGCTCGAAGCGCTTGTCAACGAAGCAAGCCCCCTTTGGAATCACGACGTCATTGGCGTTCTAAGGGAGGGAATTGAGAAAGTGATAGCCCCGGACTATACCGGCCTATTGGGTATTGACATGCTCGTTACTGAGGCGGGAGAGATTCATCCCTGCGTGGAAATCAACCTGCGCCACACAATGGGAATGATCGGATTGATATAACTCCATGGGGATGAACGGATGGTAAAAAGAGAGAAGAAACAACCAAAAAATGAACGAGGTTAAGATTGACATAATCGGAAGAGGAAATGTTGGGACTCATCTTGCGAAAGCCTTACAAGGGAAAGCCTCTGTCAACGTCGTCAACCCTCATGCTCCTGAGGAGGCGCGTCCCGAAGCAGATATCCTATTGATATCGGTTTCGGATAATGCCATCTCTTCTGTGTTTGAGAAAATAAAGGACCACTCCGGCATAATAGCCCATACTTCCGGATCGACACCAATGGAAGCCCTCGCCCGAGAGAACGGTTCCTATGGGGTCCTCTACCCTCTTCAGACCTTCTCCCGGGACATCGCATTGGATTACGATAAAATCCCATTCTTCATTGAGGGTTCAGACCCAAAAACTGAGGAGATTTTGATGAATGTGGCTATGTTGATTAGTCAACATGCAAAAATTGCTGATTCTACATATCGCAAAAGGCTTCATCTGGCGTCTGTTTTTGCTTGCAATTTTGCCAACCACCTTTGGGCGTTGGCGCAGGGATATCTTGAGGCGGGAGGTGGAGACTTTGAGGATATCCGACCCCTCATCGAGGAAACGACAAGAAAGATCGGGAAGTCTTCCCCGTTTGATTGCCAGACGGGACCGGCGGCGCGAGGCGATTCCAAGGTTTTGAAAATGCAAATGGAATCTCTTTCAAATTATCCGGATATGGAAGCTATTTATGAATTAATGTCTCGCTCGATAGCGGAGGCGCACAATGTGACAATATGAGCTGAGGCCCACAATATTAACAATATGAGCGGAATAAACTACGACCTTAAAAAAATCCGGGGACTGGCATTCGACGTTGACGGAGTGCTCTCCCCTTCCACCATACCGATGAACTCCGAGGGAGAGCCACTGAGGATGGTCAATATCAAGGATGGTTACGCGCTTCAGTTTGCTGTTAAAAAGGGATTGAAGATTGCCATCATCACGGGAGGAAAGACCGACTCGGTCCGCAAGCGCTGTGAATCGCTTGGCATCCGGGACATATATCTGGGAGTTTCGAAGAAACTGCCTGTCTTTGAAGAGTGGATGAATAAAGAAGGGTTGCTGCCGGAAGAAACCCTCTATATGGGGGATGATATTCCTGACCTTGATTGCATGAAGCTATCGGGGCTTCCTTGCTGTCCTGCCGACGCCTGCATGGAGGCGCGGGCGGCCGCAAAATATGTCTCAAGGTTTGACGGAGGCTATGGCTGTGGACGCGATGTCCTCGAACAGATCCTTAAAGCGCAGGGGCATTGGCTCTCCTCCGCAGACGCCTTCGGATGGTAATTTTTTATTAAGTCTTAGTAACAAATTAATATGCTTTCTCATCTAAACCACTACAACATAATTCTGGCGAGCAAATCCCCACGCAGACGGGAATTGCTGTCTGAACTCCGGCTCAAATTCAAAATAATGACGATCGGGGGCATTGATGAAACATATCCGGAAGATCTTCCTCCCATGACGGTGCCTCAGTATCTGGCCAACAAGAAAGCGGACGCTTACATGGCTCATATCGGGAGTCATGACCTCATCATAACGGCTGACACTCTTGTCATCCTCGGGGAACGGATAATGGGAAAACCGGCCAATGCGGATGAAGCGGTAGAGATGTTGCTTGCTTTGTCCGGCAAGACTCATTATGTTGTCAGCGGCGTCTGCATCGCCTCCCACGACAAGCGGGTCACATTTTCCACAACTACGAAAGTCAAATTTGCGGAAATCTCTGCAGAAGAGGCGCGTTACTACGTCGATACTTTCCTGCCTCTTGACAAGGCAGGAGCGTATGGCATCCAGGAATGGATCGGCTGCGTTGCAGTCGAAAAGATCGATGGCAGTTTCTATAATGTCATGGGGTTGCCGGTCCATCAACTATATAAGGAATTGAAAAACTTCTGAATCATGATCAGCGACAAGAACAATCCGGCAGATACCCAGGCACAGTTTGCCGCCATAGAAGGAGTCTGCAGCGAGATATTTGAAAAGAAACTTAAGGATTACGGCACATCCTGGCGCATCATGCGTCCCTCCAGTCTGACCGACCAGATCTACATCAAGGCGCGTCGAATCCGGACCCTGGAGGAATTGGGAGAGGAAAACGCCGCCGTCAATGAAGGAATCGAGGGAGAGTTCATAGGGATTGTGAATTATTGCGCCATCGCCTTGATTCAGCTTAAACTCGGATCAGGAGAGCAGATTCCTGTTGAGGAAGCCATGACCCTCTATAAGGAGCAGATAAAGGCAGCGACCGACCTGATGCTTCACAAGAACCATGACTATGGCGAGGCCTGGCGAATGATGAGGGTCAGCAGCTTCACGGATATAATCCTTCAGAAACTGATGCGCACAAAGGAAATCGAATCCAACCATGGCAAGACCATAATCAGCGAGGGAATCGATGCCAACTACTATGACATGATCAACTATGCCATCTTTGCTCTCATCAAACTTCGATTCGGCTAAGAAGTCACTTCTCCGGCAATCCCTTGTCTGGCTGTTTCGCGAATTGACAGGTCTCCTGTTTGTTTATTCAGGGTTTGTCAAATCGATCGATCCTTGGGGCACGATATTCAAGTTTAACGAATATTTTGCGGCCATGGGGCTCGACATATGGCCCAACCTGACGGTAGTCGGTGTGTTTGCGTTGTGCGCCGTGGAATTCACCATTGGTGTCTTCCTGATGGCGGGGTGCTTCCGCGTGTCGACTCCGAGGATCGGTCTGCTGTTCATGTGCGTAATGCTTCCGCTTACGCTTTGGGTGGCTGTCAAAGACCCTGTTGCGGATTGCGGTTGTTTCGGCGATGCGCTTAAGATTTCGAATTGGGCTACTTTTTGGAAAAACGTTGTGCTGACGGCGATGTTCATTTATCTGATTCCGCGCAACAAATATTGTCGCTGTCTGATAAGCCCTCCACTTCAATGGATAGCCTGCGTCGCTACGGGCGCCTACATTGTCTGCATAGGATTGTATGGCTATCTAATTCAGCCGATGATCGATTTCAGGGCTTATCCCGAAGGCTCAGCCTTATTCCATCCTAATGAAGATGAGGAGACGGAAGATGGCTACGTATTTGTCTATAGCAAGGATGGCGTTGAAAAGGAGTTTGACGACATCAACGAGTTGCCTTCGGAAGAGGATGGCTGGACGTTTGTTGAACGGCGAGAACCGCCGCATGTGGAATTGCGCGGATCCGTCCCCAAGCCGGGAGAGGAAAAGAATTTCAGGATATGGTCGGAAGATGGAGAGGAAGATGTGACAGAGGATGCCTTGGATCCGGAAGCCCGGTATTTCATCTTGCTGCTCCCCGACCTGAAGGAATTGTCGCCGGCTTCTTCATGGCGCATTAACTCGCTCTATGATTGGTGTGAAGACCATGACATCGAGATGATTGGTGTCACAGGCGGTTCCAGGGAAGAGATCGAGGACTGGAAGGACCTCTCCATGCCTCAATATCCTATCTACATTGCAGATGACACTTTGATTGAGGAAGTGGCCCGGGGAAATCCGGCCGTTGTCTACTATGCTTATAATGAGATAAAATGGAAGAGTTCGCTATGGGGGTTCAAGGAAGAGGATTTCTTGGGAGACAACGTAGCAGCTGATCCGATGGCTTTCCGTCAAGATTCAGCGACAATGCTGAGGAACTTAACCGGAATCTTCATTGGCGTTATAGGAGTGTTGATAGCTCTTTCCTTCATGCCGAGACTTTACAGATTGGTGACAAGAAGGCCGAAAGCCTTTAGATTAAGGAGGAAAGAAAAAGAGGAAAGAGATGGAGATAACATTGCTGACGATCGGCACGACAACGATTGATTTCGTCAAGGCTGGCATTGAGAATTATCTGAAGAGGTTGAAGCACTATGTTCCTTTCTCAATCACGGAGATTCGGGATGTGAAAGGTGGAGGCGGAATGACTCAGGAGAGGCAGAAGCAGCTCGAAGGAGAAGAGTTGCTTCGCAGAATGAGTCAATCGGACTTGGTGGTGCTTTTGGATGAGCGTGGAAAGGAATACCGGTCGGTTGAATTTGCCACCCAGCTTGAGAAATGGCAGTTATCGGGCCGAAAACGGATTGTGTTTGCAGTCGGAGGTCCGTATGGCTTCTCGGAATCGATATATGCAAGGGCCGACGCCAAGTTATCTTTGTCACGGATGACATTCAACCATGAGATGGTGCGCCTCTTCTTCATCGAGCAGATCTACCGCGCACAGACCATCCTCCGAGGGGAGCCTTACCATCATGAATAAGCTTTTTGCCGCATGAAAGCGGAAAAGTTAAGATAGCATAAAATAACTCAAAGAAGGGGTGCCCCGGCTGCGGGGCACCCCTTCTTAAGTCAGTATTCTTTGTTGATTTGAACCTATTTATTTGGCTTCTGTTCCGTGAAGGACAACCTGGATGCGGTTGTTGCCGTTGTAGAGGTTCTTCATGAAAGCGTTGAAGTCAGCGAGGGTAAGGTTCTCGATTGCTGCACGTGCGTTCGTGATGCCGTCGAAGCCTTCGTTGTACTGCATAAGGTTGCTGAGCCACCAGTTATTGGTGCGTTCTGCAATCTCAAACTGTTTGAGCGCAGCTTCACGAGCTTTCTGGAACTGAACTTCAGTTGCGCCTTCGTTAAGAAGCTTCATATACTCGTCGTAGGCACGCTGCTGAAGTTTTTCCTGCTGGCCCTCATTCGTCTGGAAAACATAGAGAAGATTCCAAGTTCCATTGAAGGGGCTCATTCCTGCTCCGGCATAGGGGCTGTACGTACCACCCTCTTCTTCGCGGAGGGTGTTGGTATAGATATCCTCGAGAATGTCACCCATTATTGAAACCTTAACTTCATTCTCGGCCGACCAAGGAAGGTTCTTGTCGAGATAGCTGTTGAACACCATTACCGAGGGAACCTGCATCGGGAACTGGAACTGATCGTTCACCTGGCCGGTAGCAGGCTCTACATCGGTCACAACCTTCACCTCTGAGGGAGTTCCTGTGGAGGGAAGCGTGGCGATATACTGAGCGAGCAGAGGCTTGAGGGTCTCAAGATCAACGTTACCAGTGATTACGAAAGTATAATCAGCGGCATTTGCCATGGAGTTGCGGATGATTTCAACTGCCTTGGGATAGTTGGCATTCTCAACAACCGAAAGGTCGATGGCCTTGTAAAGGGGATTGTTGTTATAGCGGGCAGCTGACGTGTGCTTCTGGAAGTTGAAGTTGGCATCCGTTTCCTGGTTCTTGAGAAGGGCCTTGGCCTGATCCATCTGCGCATTGTAAGTATCCATATCCGGAGTGAGCTCCGTAAAGGAAGCGTAGACAAGTTCCATAGCCGTCGGGAGATCCTTCACTGTGGAATTGGCATGGAAGTTCGTGTAGTAATTGCCAATTCCATAGCTTGTGCTGACCTTCTTGCCGGCGAGATATTTCTCAAGTCGGGAAGCATTGAAGGGACCGATCTGGCTGAGCTGGAAAGCATCGTCGATAAGAAGGATTTCGTTGGCATCTTCAGTGCTGTAAGATCCCTTACCACCTTTCTTATAACCATAGATAAGGACTTCATCGCTCTTGAAGTCAGTCGGCTTGACGATTACTTTCACTCCGTTGGAGAGAACGAGTTCAGTCGTGCCGAATTCGCCAGCGTTCTCAGACGTAATCTGGCCCGGCGTGGGAAGCTGGGCGATGAGAGGATCGGTGATGACTTCGTCAACGTATGCCTCATAGTCCGCATCAATTGCTTTGTTAAGGCCATTGACCATCTGCTCTTTCGTAACGATTTCCATGGAATCGTTTTCGGGCTGGGAAACGACGATCACCTGATTATTCTTCGTGATGAGTTCAGGAAGGATCTGATTGATCATGGCGACCGGGAAGTTGAGAAGAATCTGCTTTGCAAGCTGGGATTCAGTCTCTATTCCGGGAACGGGCTCGTTGTCGATGAAATGACGGATTATTTCTCTTGCGAGGGTTTCGTTCTTCGTAGTCTTCCGCTCGTTGAAGAGTTTGTCGTAGTTTGCAATCATCTCATCGCGGGCACGGACATACTCGGAATCCATGAAACCTGTCTTGATAGCCTGCATAACCATTGCAAGGGCATCCGAATAGGCTTCGGAAATATTGTCTTTGGGAACAATAAGGATGTCAAAGGAATCTTTAGTCTTTGATACAAGGAAATCAGCAAAGCTGACTGAAGCGAAGGCATATTTGCACTCTGGCTTCTTCTGGTAATCGCTCAGACGGTTGTTGATCATCGTTGCGATTACGTTCTGAAGGATAGCAGTCTGCATGAAACCTTCAACCGTGTTACGCATCTCGAAGGGAAGTTTCTCCGATTTGAACATGACCTGAATCATCGGATACTGGAGTTCCTTATCCTTAAAATAAGCGTAGATAGGCTCCTCATTGTCGCTGACAGTCGGATAAGTGCGTTCAGCTGCGTTCTCAGGCATAGGAATGTCGGAGAAGAGCTTGATCACTTTCTGCTCCATTTCGTCAACGTTGATGTCACCGACGATCACGATACCCTGCTGATCGGGACGATACCATTTCTTGTAATAAGCGCGGATCGTCTCAGGAGCAAAGTTGCGGACAACCTCCATTTTTCCGATCGGCATCTGCTGATACTGGTATTCTTGATAAATAATCGGTAGGATGGCCTCATACATGCGCTGCATTGCGGAATTGCGCGAACGCCATTCCTCTTCGATAACGCCACGCTCTGCGTTGATTTCATCCTCTTCAAGAAGGATGCTTCCGCTCCAGTCATGAAGGACAAGAAGAACGCTGTCGCAGAGGGCAGCATCCGTGCTCGGCACGTTGTCAATGTTGTAGACCGTCTCATCAAATGCGGTGTACGCATTGATGTCGGCCCCGAAGCGAATACCCTTGCTCTGGAGGTAGTTGAGCATGTTCTTCCCCGGATAGTTGGTTGTCCCATTGAAGGCCATGTGCTCAAGGAAGTGAGCAAGACCGAGCTGTTCGGGAGTTTCGAGAGTCGAACCGACTTTCTGCGCGATATAGAAATTCACGCGCTCTTTGGGCTCCTCATTGTGGAGAATGTAATAATTCAGTCCGTTGGGGAGCTGGCCATGGCGCACCTCCGGGTTGAGGGGAAGCGGCGTCTGGGCCCACATAGTCAGGGATGCTATAGCGAGCATCGCAAGACTCATGATCCTTTTAATCATACGTCTCTGATTTGGTTGTTATATATGTTTGTTTTAATCTCTATCTTTTATGATTCTCGGTCATAAACGGCTGCTGACGAAAAGACCTTGTCAATCCCAATTATCGGTTCGGAGGATGTCTGACAATGGTCAATCCGCATGGAATCACGCAAATTTAACAATAAATGCGCAACCCCCAAAATATTAACTGTAAAAGAATCCTAAATGTGACAGCATTCTTTATGTTTTAGTCGCATCAACCGTCCGGATAGTTTCAACACTAAATCGGCTGCATCCCTTTAAGTTTGGTTTGCAGCCGATTACAACATGAAAAAAAATATGATTTATCTTTTTACGGTTTTAATTATATGACAGCCTGATTGGGTGATGACAATGTCCATCCGGACATCATGAGCTTCGGTCGGAATTTCATCCACGAGCTGGAAGTCGTATGCGACCCCAACTTTTGTGGCTCCCGTATCCGCAAGAAGTCTGTCGTAATAACCTTTACCACGGCCGAGACGGTTTCCGTTTCGATCGTAGGCAACGGCGGGGACGACAACCATCTCGATCTCATCGACGCCAACTGTGTCGTTTCCCGTGGGTTCCTCAATATGGAACGACCCGAGTTCGAGACGTTGTTCATCGTATGGGAGAATCTCCAGGTTTACCCCATTGACCCTGGGGAGATAGAACTTCTTGCGTCCGGACCATTTGCGAAGGAACTTATGTGTAGACAATTCATCCGGCAGAGAATGATACATAAGAATACGGTCTGCCATCAGGAAAGCCGCCGTCTGTTCAAGACGGGCGAAAACTTCCTCCGCTGCCTGAAGACGCTCATGTTCGAGAAGCATCGAACGCAACGTCTTTATTTTTCTTCTCAATTCATGTTTTTCCATAGTATCTTTATTTTTTAGCTGCTGTTTTCTTCTGACCCGAAGGTTGGGCGGAAAGATCAACAGGCGATTTTCCATCCTGAAGCTGACGGACAGCCTTTTCCAGCGTCACATCCTGGCGATTCAAAATCTTGATGAAGCCTTCATAGCCAACCATGTCCCTGGCTATGACAGCCTTTATCTGATTCAGAAGAAGATCGCGCGACTGATTGATATAATACCATCTTGCCGGCAATCCCTGCGAGGCAGCGTAATCGACAAAAGAAGAGAGCAAGGTATTGTCTCTCGGGAGTATTCTTTCGAGAGCCTCCACCGACTTATCCGTCCCAAGCACACGACGATAATATTCCGCCATATTGGCGCTGAACTTCTGGACGAGCCCCCGGTTGATGGCTTCAATATAGTAAGAAGTAATGCCTGTCGTATCTTCAGGAACAAAGATGTCGGGCATGATACCTCCTCCTCCGTAAACCTCGCGGCCTCCGGCTGTCCGGAACAGTTTTGTCTTGTCGAACTTAATGCTATCCTGGGAATAGAATTCCCCGTGCTCGAAGCGTTCGACAATGTCAAGTTCATATTTGCAATCCTTGCCGCGTTTATATTCCTTCTGGATCGAGCGGCCGGAAGGGATATAGTAGCGAGCCACAGTCAGACGGATAGCCGAACTGTCGGGGAGCATTGTCTGGTTCTGGACAAGGCCTTTCCCGAATGTGCGCCGGCCAACGACGAGTCCCCGGTCATTATCCTGAATTGCCCCGGCAAAAATTTCGGATGCAGATGCTGAATATTCGTTTGTGAGGACTGTTATCTCAGCGTTCTGGAACTGACCTGTTCCGTCGCTGACAGCAAGAGTTTCATTTTCTGGCGTGCGCCCCTTTGTATAGACAATCATCTTCCCGGCAGGCAGGAACTCATTGGCCATATAAATGGCTTGATCCATGAAGCCCCCCGAATTGCCCCTGAGGTCTATGACGAACTTGGAAGCTCCTTCCTTCCGGAGATCGCTCAGAGCCTGATAGAATTCGGAATATGTGTTTCGGGCAAATTTTGATACCTTAACATAACCTACTCCATCAGATATGATGTATTTCGCATCCACGGAGTTGGTCGGAATCTGACCACGGACCACATTGAAAGTTAGAGGTTTGGACGAAGAACTCCTTTTAACCGTCAGATTCACCTGCGTCCCCTCCTTTCCACGGAGGGTCGAGAAGACGTCATCGCTCGTTGCTCCGGCCCCGGACAAGACCTTGTCATCTGCCTTCAGAATCTTGTCTCCGGCAAGCATCCCGACCTTTTCAGCCGGACCGCCGGACACCACTTCGATAACGTTGACAGTATCGTTTAGAATCTGGAAAGAAACGCCGACACCTCCAAATGAGCCTTCCAGGTCATCGTTACTAACAGTAAATTCAGCAGGAGGGAGATAAGCGGAATGGGGGTCAAGAGAAGCGAGTATATCCGGAATCGATTTCTCCAGCAAGCTGTCGACATCAATTTCATCGACATATTGCTCCCGGATCAGGCCAAGGATAGTCCGGAGTTTGCTTTCCTCCGGGGAGAGACTTGACTCCGCAGAATAACGCCCGATGAACACACCGCCGACGATGCCTGCGGCAATGGCGAGAGGGAAAAGGATATACCCAAGATTTTTATTTTTCAACATAGTCCAATCGCAAGGAGATTATCCTTGTGTCAAAGGGGTAAATGGACCACCTCGACCCCGGCCTCCCTGAGGAGGTCGAGGCCGTCAGTGATACGATAAAGATCTGAAAAGACAACCCTGCGGATACCAGACTGGATAATCAGTTTGGAGCATTCCATGCATGGGCTGGCTGTGACATAAAGCGTGCTTCCCTCGCTGGAATTATTGGAACGGGCCACCTTTGTAATGGCGTTTGCCTCGGCATGAAGGACGTAAGGGAAAGTTGTCCCCTCGTCGGTTTCACACACGTTGGGAAATCCTGAAGGCGTCCCGTTATATCCGTCAGATATGATCATCTTATCCTTGACGATAAGAGCTCCCACCTTCCGGCGGACACAATATGAATTTTCGCTCCATATAGTCGCCATCCGCAGATAGCGGCGATCGAGGAGGGTCTGCTTATCCTCGGTTTTCGGATATTCCATATTCTTATTCGTTACGAGAGAATTAAATTACGTTACGCGGGAATTTAACCGTCAAATTTCAGCGTGTTCCATCAGGAACCGTTCCGCATCAAGGGCAGCGCGACAACCTGTTCCGGCAGCGCTGATAGCTTGACGGTAGAGAGGATCCGCGCAGTCTCCCGCAGCGTAAACTCCCTCTACATTTGTGGCAGTGGTCGGAGCCTTTACCTCGATATAACCCTCAGCGTCAAGTTTGAGCCAACCGCGGAAAATCTCAGTATTGGGATGGTGACCGATTGCGAGGAAGAAGCCATCGATCGGAAGGTCGAACTCCTCTTCTTCCGGCGTGCCTTTTTTGCGGACGATACGCGCCCCTTCAACTCCACCTTCTCCATAGAGACCGAGCGTGTTGCATTCGAAGAGGACTTCAATATTTTCACGATCAAAGACGCGTTTTTGCATAACGGTCGAAGCGCGGAGATAGTTTTTGCGCACAATCATATAGACTTTCTCTGCGAGTGTCGAAAGATAGAGAGCTTCCTCACAGGCTGTGTCCCCACCTCCGACAACGGCAACTTTCTTCTTGCGATAGAAGAAACCGTCGCACGTTGCGCACGCGCTCACTCCGAGACCCATATACTTCTCCTCATCCGGAAGGCCGAGGTATTTGGCGGAAGCGCCGGTGCAGACAATTACAGTCTCTGCCAGAATCTCATCGCCACGCTCGTCAACGCAACGGAACGGACGCTTGGAGAAATCGACTTCAGAAATAACGCGCGAGACAATCTCAGCGCCAAAGCGCAAAGCCTGTTCGCGGAGATGGGACATCATCTCAGGACCCTGAACCCCCTCGGGATAGCCGGGGAAATTTTCAATCTCAGTGGTCTGCGTCAGCTGGCCTCCGGGTTGGGGGCCTTCGTAAATCACGGGATGAAGGTTCGCACGCGAAGCATAGATGCCTGCGGTATAACCGGCGGGGCCGGATCCAATAACAAGTACTCTCGTTTTCTTAGTTTCCATGAAAGTATTACAACTTAAGGTTTTTTATTGTTCATTTTCATTATTCCCAAACCAAGCAGGCACTATCTGAGATCGACCAGCTCATATCCGGCAAATCTGTCGGCAGGATAAGTGAATGTGGTCGGACTCACTTTGAGACCCTGTGAAATTTTGGAAATATTGATTCTCATAACAGAATCATCATCACTCCGGACAATTATGCGGTCGGGAGAATATGTCTTCTGGTCGACCATAACTTCAACAGCTTTAACTCCCGTTCCTTCCTTTTTAGGATTGAGGAGCACGAGCCATTTCCCTTCGGGCGCTTTCCTCTTGGAGAAGAAGAGTCTATATCCGGAAGCATAGCTGTTGAGATAAGCCATTGGGTTTGTGGAGGCAATTTCTTGGGAATCCGGAACAGAGACAGTTGTCTCTTTTGAAGAATGGTTTGCAGTCCACATATTCTTTCCGTCGAACCAAACTGAGGAAGCCGGGGTTTCTACCGAGAATTTATTTCCGGCCGTCTTAAGCGTCCCGGAAATTTCTTCATTTGCCGCTGAGGCAGAGAAGGTCACAGCAATCGGTTTGCCATTGCCGACCTTCGCCACAACATTCTTCATTACTTCGGCTGGAGTCGGTTCCGCAGCAGCGGTCTGAGCTGTTGTTACAGTGGCCGTTGCGGCAGCTTTCTTCGCAGTCATACTTTTCTGATTCTGGGGTTCCGCAAATCCCAAAGCCACGGAGGAAACCATCAGAAAAGCAGCTAAACCTATCTTTTTAGCCCTGCCTATCTCCGTCAACAGTCCGGATCCTGAAAATTTATACTTATTTACATTCATCAATCTAAACTTTAGGGTTTACACTTTGAGGAGGAATCACAACGAAGCGAGAATATCTTCGAGCGTCATAGCGTCGACAAGGACAGCACGAGGTTTACCTCCCTGGGCCGGGCCGACAATGCCGGCGGCTTCCAGCTGATCCATGATCTTTCCGGCGCGGTTATAACCTATAGAATAATGACGCTGCACGGAGGACGTTGACGCCGTATTCGAATTAATGACCGCGCGAGCCACCTCCTCAAACAAGGGATCCTTATCAGCCAGCGAACCGCTACCGGAACCGCCCGAAACTCCGGGACCATCCCCATCGCCTGAACCTACGAGGGGCTCCGGAAGAATATAAGGACCCTGCGGGTAAGGCTGACGCTCCACATAATCGCAAATCTCCTCGACCTCGGGAGTATCTATGAAAGCACATTGAACTCGGGTCATTTCCGAATTGTGGAAAATCAGCATATCTCCACGTCCTATCAGCTGCTGGGCGCCGGATGTGTCAAGAATGGTTTTGGAATCCACTCCGGAAGCAACCTTGAAGGAGATGCGGGCAGGGAAGTTGGCTTTGATGATACCCGTAATCACATTCGTTGAAGGACGCTGGGTCGCTATAATCACATGCATTCCGACAGCACGCGCCTTCTGGGCGAGTCGCGCAATAGGAGTCTCAACGTTCTTACCTGAAACCATAACAAGGTCGCCGAACTCATCGACAACAACCACGATATAGGGCAAAAAGCGATGCCCCTCGGCAGGATTCAGTTTCCCTGCCTTGATCTTGGCATTGTATTCTTCCAGATTACGCGTATGGGCTGACTTCAGGAGGGTGTAGCGATTATCCATCTCCACGCAAAGCGATGAGAGAGTGGCCTCAACCTTCTGCATATCAGTGATGACAACCTCGCCATCCTTGTCCTCGCCGTCCGGAATCATGGCAAGATAATGGTTCTTTATCTTATTATAAAGAGAGAACTCCACCTGCTTGGGGTCGATCATCACAAACTTGAGTTCGTAAGGCTTCTTGCAATAAAGGAGAGAAGCAATGATCGCATTCAGGCCCACGGACTTACCTTGGCCGGTCGCACCAGCCACAAGAAGATGAGGCATCTTGGCAAGATCGGCGATATAAACCTCGTTTGAAATGGTCGATCCGAGCGCTATCGGCAAATGATAGCGTGATTCCTGGAACTTCTTAGACTGGATGATTGTCCGCATCGAGACGGTCTGGGGGTCTTTATTGGCGACTTCAATACCCACTGACCCTTTCCCCGGGATGGGGGCAATAATTCGCACGCCGATAGCTGAGAGCGACAAAGCGATGTCATCGACAAGACCTCGGATCTTGGCAATCTTCACGCCCTTGTCGGGAACTATTTCATAAAGAGTGACCGTAGGGCCGACGGTCGCCTCAATGCTGACGATTGGAATTCCGAAATCAAGGAGAGTCTTCTGGATTCTCTCCTTGTTTTCTATCTGCTCCTCCGCATCCACACTGATTTTATCTACTCCGGGACGAAGCAGACTAAAGGGAGGAAAGGCATAAGGATGAGACTCATGCATCTCCACTTCGGTCCGGAAATGCTTTCGGTCTGACTGATCGATCGTATTCACATTGACGACCATCGTATCTGTTCCCTCTGTCTCTGCATCCTCTTCTTCCTCCGTCTCTGAGACTGGAGTGTCGTCAGGCATCTGAGCAGGGCCCTCAATATCTCCCTTATCTTGCTCCTCAATTTTTTTGACTGACATTGAGCCGCTATCATTTGGAGTTAGAGTGTCACTGTCCTCGCGATAACCTTCCGGATATGAGCTGCGGGAATCTATGGAATCCGGATCTTCCAAAGCCTGATCGAGGTCGTAAAGCGGAGCGTCAACTGGATTGAAAGCCACATGAGCGTCTTCAACAACATCGGAAAGGGGAACCGGGGGGATAACCGTGCTTTCACCGGCGCGCATATCGTCGATCTTCTCTTGCGACTGCATCCTGCGGATCTCCTCTTCTCGCTCACGTTTTGCCCTCAGTTCCTCGGCGGCTATCCTCCTTTTCTCATCATAGGCGTGCTTTTTGCGCAAAATCCAATTGACGAGATCGCGCAGGCAAATGACTATGAAGAGGGCAATGAGGAAGAAACAAAGGAGGGCTGCTCCGGTCCAACCGACAAAATCGATGATAAACTGATTGACGTAACGGCCGTGATAACCACCCCAATTCACCACTGAGTGAACCCCAATGGTAACGAGACCGATAATGAGGGAGACCGTGATTAGCGCCACGAAACACTTTATAGTGAAATCGAGAGTCTTGAACTTCGGACGTCCGCAGAGGAGTTTCAAGGAAATCGCCCCCAACCAGATAATGATGACTATCGAACCGAGTCCGAAGCACTCATTAATCAGGAACTCCGAAAGACGGGCACCCCCCTCCCCTCCTGCGTTACCGACCTTTCCGGCATATCCAATCGGATTGGCATTTATGACAGACTGATCCTTGATGCAGTTAGAGAAATAAGACAGGAAGGAAACCAGGAGATAGACAGCGATACATCCGAGAAAGATTCCAAACAGAATGCGGGCGGATGGGCTTGTAAGCCACGCCTTCGTATCGCTCCACCATTTGGAAATAGAAAATCCGCCCTCCTGAACCTTCTTCTTATTATCCTTCTTGCTCTCCGCAACCACGGGCTTTGTAGGCTGCTTCGGACGCTTTTTTGGCTGACGCACATTCACGGTCGTTGAAGCCGAAGCCGGGGAGGCGACCCTCGCCTCAGACGAGGGATCTTCAGGGAGATTGATTTCCGGGGTATAGTTCTCGTATTTTGGCATTGGTGAGTCTCAATGTTGACAAGGAAAATCCTCTAAATATCTATTTGTCAGATCCACCCAAAGTAGAAATGGAGCTTGGACATGAAGAATGAAACCTTCAATATGGAACAACCCCTCAGCCGAATGAACGTCTGAAGGGAACAGATTTCCACATCACAAAATTAGTAAAAAATATTTGCAATTTAGCAAAAAACTTCTGATGGGAGGATTATTTTCAATTGCAAATCCTTTCTGCCAAGCGATAGGAAGGAAGGAGATCAATCCGGCACGGGGATAGAGTCCGGAAGAATGGCCGGAACGCCAGCTTCGGGATTCTCTGCAGGAGTATTTCCCGAATCTCCTTCGCTTTCCGCGGCGCCACTGCCGGGCCAAGTTATTGGTGATGATTCCGCGACGGATGCAGTGTCTTTCGGAGCCTCCTCCTCTTTGACTTCCTTAGGATCTCCAAGAGGCAGCTTCTTTTCAGCTGCGGTCATGGCATACTTCTCGGCTGTAGGGAAATATGGAACTTTGACGCCCTCTTCCCGATTGACCCGACGGTCGCGTTTGCCAGGGAGGATAATTACCGGCATCCCCGGCGTCACCAGGTCAACGAGTTCAAGAATCTGTTCATTCTTGATACGCACGCAGCCATGACTCGACCGGCTCCCGATTGACCAGGGTGCGCAAGTCCCGTGAATACCGACCTGCATCGTGACGGGAGTCTTTATCCGAATAAAACGAGGGCCAAACTGACCTTTCTTATCCGAAGTTTTACCATCATCATCTGTAAAGAGCCAATCAGTCGAGTTATAAATTCCCTCTACGGAAAAGAAGCCTTCCGGAGTTCTGGAATCGGCACGTTTATGCTTTGTACCGAAATTCTTTGAAGCCGCACAATCATAGGCCTTGAGGCAGCGGCCAAACCTGTCATAGAGAAGCACTCTCAGACTCGCCTTGTCGACAACTAAAAACTTGTCGTAAGGACTATTGAGAAGTTTTTTAGCGTACTCAGGTACCTCCCTTGCGATCACGGGCATGATTCCGGAAAAATAAGCGTCTCTATCGGGAGAATTCTTCATGTAATTCAGCTCAGCGTTTGTGATGTCCTCATCTTCGGAATGAGTGAAATCCTCACGTTCTTCAAGCCGAACTGTGTCTTTGGCAAGAGCTGTGGAATCGAATGCCGCCTCATGGACTTCCCCGGCCACCAGCTCAATAGAATCGGAGTCCGAGACTGAGGAGCCGGAATTACGGGAGGAACAAGCGGAGAACAGCAGAATGCCGCCTACTATAAGGGCAAGTATGTAATAATTCCTGAATTTCATAAACTGCAATATGGTTATATTAATAACCCATACGCAAAGGAATTGTTTTGCAGCAATCCATCCCAGGAAGCCCTTAGACCGCTTTTATCTCTAATGTTACGAGATTGTAAACCTTATGTAGACCGTTACCGAGGGCTCAGACTTAAGAGGAGCTTTGCCGTGCATACCATTTATTTCAGCATTTTCGATCCGATTTATTTCACCAATATCGGTCCGAGGCCCTGCTGGACAATTGTCTTGTGGTCGCATTTCAGCCCACCGGCCTTTATCATTCCCGTTCCCTGATTGAGAAGATATGCGGAAGTGCAATCTCCAGAAATATTCGTCAGCCCGCTACCCTGTTGGGTGATCTTAACCTTCGTTGCATCCAGGGAATCAAAATTAATCAAACCGGAGCCTTGATTGAGAGAGGTCACGGAGGTTGCATCCAGATAGTTAAACCTTATCACTCCCGATCCTTGGAGAAGAAGGTCGACAACCGTTGTATCCGCTTTCCGAATCACGATTGGTCCGGAACCGGTCAGGGTTACCTTTAGGGTTGTACAATCCACATCGTCAAGCAATATTGGGCCCGAGCCTCCACTCAATATTTCAAGTCGTCCGGTATCGATCGAAGGGACAGAGATGACGCCTACGGAAAAATTGCCTATATTGCTGATTTCATCGCTATATACATGGACAACGATCTGGGATGTGGAAGCGATATATTCTTCAACTGCGTAATTGATTATGAGTTCGCGTCCCTGGGTCTTGATCGACACATTGTCTAAGCTCCCTTTTGGGCCTATGATTTCAATGTCTCCCTCCCCATCCTCAACAATAACTGTAGCGCCGGAAAAGTTAGAAACCTTTCCTATGGGAGAAGATATGTTGACCTTCCGCCTATCATAATAATTATTATTTGACAGCATCCCCTTCGGCACCTTTGAATGGATAGGCGCCGTAAAAATGAGGGCGAAAAATAAGCCAATAATCAACCGAAGAAGGAAGACACGTCTCATGGCGATGCTGTTGAGATTATAAAGGATTAATCATTTATCCAGGGGATAAGATGGAGTGGTGGGTTCAAGTCCATGCCTCCATTGCACAACGACCAATTCCGCCACATTGGGGGCAGTCTTATTCCAAATTATCATCTCCATTATCTTGCCGTTCTGGAAGAGTTCGTAGATCTTGTATTCCTCCTGGTCGCATTTGGAAGATTGGACAAGTTCGGCGTTGGGATAATCCTTCAGATACTTATTGAGCAATTTTTCCGCTTTCGTGACAGATTCGGAAGTTGTCATTCCATAGGAATATAATGCCGAAAAGCCATTTGAAAGGTTGAATGCCCTGGTATGATCCCTGCTATACCATGTCTTGCTGTTGTGGGCAAAACGGCCTGAAATAAAAGTACTTTCGACTTGAGGCATCGAAGCCAGCGCACCGAAATATTCTTCAGCCGAAAGGGTCAAAGGCATAAGGCCCAAAGAGATGGCCACGGCAAGCGTGCGCAGCCTTCTGAATATTGACGAAATAGGTTTATAAGTTGTTGTTCTCATTTTGCAAATATATGTTGTGACAATTAAGGTATTAATATGGTTTAACGCTATTTTGGGATGGATCCCGCAAGGAGAATCATATCTCCATCATGTTCTCACGCCTGAGATTTCCACAACTCAATTCATTTGGGGCCGTGTTTGACTCAAGGCGCGAGAAGACCCCGCTTATGATTGCGCTTGCCTCCCGCTCATCAGTAACGACATAATAGTTACGGTCGAGCATCCTTCGTTCATCCTCTGTCATCAGCCTTTCGGATTCCTCAGCAACCCAATCATACCGGGAAGTCTCATTCTGAGGATTGGAGACAACCGTTGATTCAGAGGGATTCTGCGGCTGGACTATATTGGGCGTTACCGTCTCTTTCCGGGCAGAAACATGGGACTGTCGCGCGTGCTCACCGGAGCGGGCCAATTGATGGATTTCATATAGAAGCGTATCTTTCTTGAACTGCGAATTGTCGCCTGCATAGGCAACCAAGGATGAGGTATCGCTATTCTCCTGCGCAACCGCCGCAACCATCGGGGACGTCATCTCCAAATCTCTGTTTGAATCCGATTTTATAATCGTAATTCCGACGGCCAGTAATGCTATTAATGTGGCGGCAATCCCGACATGGGATTTCCGGAACAATTTCGGAAAACTGCCGAAATGGGAATGACGTGAAATACTGAACTCCTGTTCCAGGCTTTCTTCTATACGGGAATCCAGGTGGGCGGGGATTTCCATCTCCGTGGGGGCGCTGAGGAGCGTGATAAACTCACGCTCCGCTTCAAGATCGGCCGGGAGCGAGGGATGAGTCTTAAAGAAATCAACCACACGAAGCCAATCATCGGGAGCGGATTCACCCCGGTAAAAGCGGGACAAGAGTTCCCGGATCTCGTCCTCCATAACTTTGTTATTTTTTATTTTTCCATCCATAACCAATAAATTCTTTCAATTTTTTTCTTCCACGTGATAACAACTGTCTCACATTTGCCTCCGACGTACCAAGACGGGAGGCAATTTCCTTATTGTCAAGCTCGGCGTAGGCACTCATTCTAATAGCCTTAGCCATCGGGGGAGGCAAATTCCCGATCAGTTTCTGAAGCCAGAGCCGTTCCTCAGCAAACTCTGACCAACCATCCTCCCCTACAGAGAGAACCTCGGCCTCCGTAATCTCAGCGAAAACCACCTTAGAATAGACACTCGTCAAATGCGAGAGGATTCCGTTTCGCGCCGTGACCATACAATAGGCTGTCAGGCCCTGTTGGTCGGAAGGCAAAGAAGCCCGGCTCCGCCACAACCTGATCAGGCACTCCTGGACCACGTCGGCGGCATCCTCCTGAGAGAGCCCCATATGTATGGCCAAACCATACATACGGGTTCTCAGAGGCATCACCTTTTGCCGGAACTCTTCCTCCTTCATCATTAAGAGAATGGCTCGCTAAGAGAATGACTCGCTAATTCGAACTCTCATTAATTTTTATTCCCGGAGCCTGATTTGGCAGCCTCCTCTTTTTCTACGTTGGCAGCCGTCTGCTTCACTGAAGATTTCAGTCCTCCAAACTTCCAGGAAATGCTTAGGCTGGCATTCCATTGATACCAAGTAGACCAATTGGAGTAACGGACAGTTTCGCTTTCCTGAACATAATGGTTAGTACGCTTCGGTGGAAGAAGGTTTCCCACGCCCAGGGAAATGGACAGGGCATCATCCTTCAGGAAGGATTTGGAAGCGGATAAACCGTAATAGTAACCTGAGCTACCTTTCGTCTGAAGGTCGAGCCAAGGACTCCAGCAGCCACCATAGGCATTGAGTCTAAGCTTCGATGGGAAGGTATAGGTGACATTGGTGTTAACGTAACCTTGGAAACCATGGGCTGCCTGATGCAAAAGTTCGGAATCGGCTTTCAGGTATTCATAATTTCCGGAAAGATAGAGCGACCATCGGAGGGCAGAGGTGATATTCCAATCGCCGTTCAATTCGAGGGAGAACATGTCGGAGCGGCCAACATTGGCATAGGTCGTATTGATGACGCCATCCTTAGCGAAGATGATGTCTGTGATCAAATTATCCGTAAGACGATAGTTAAACTTGACTTCGCCCGTGAATTTTCCTTCATAGTTAGAATAGCCGAGGGACACATTGTGCATCCTGACACTCTTCAGATCCGGGTTGCCATATTTCACCTCGCCCGGACGCAAAGTGCTCTTGAAGGGGGATAAGACTCCGAGGCCCGGCCGGGATATACGCATCTGATACGCCGCCCTCAACGAAGACGCATCTGTAAAGGCATAGCTGATCGCTGCATTCGGAACCCAGTCATGAAGATTTGTTGTGAATGAATCATAATCTCCTACATGATAGCGCATTCCCATGTGGGTCATTTCATAGCGGAGACCCCCCTTCACACTCCATTTGGCATATTTTCCGCTATATGAAGCATAAACGGAATATATATCCTTGAATTGGTCGACATTTAGCCGGGAGGCATCGTCAACGACGGCGTCTATCCTGTCTGTTCCATATAAAGCTCGGGTGATATTTTTATCCAGATTCAGGTTTCCCTTGGCTCCGACTTCAAGAAGATGTTTCGGAGAGAACTGATTTGAATAATCGAGCTGGAAAATGTGGGCGTTGGAATATTGTTGGGTGCGGTCTTCTGCGAAAGGCGCAATGGCGGGGACTCCCAGGGTATAGATTGTATTGACCACCTCTTTGTAGGCCGAATCGTAATAATCGTATTCATATGTGGCAACAAAGGTATGGTCATCCCGGCCAAAGGAATGCTGATAGGAAACGGATGTACCGACTCCGTTATAATCCCCCGTATTATCCGTGAACCGGTCGCAATGCCACAATTCGGAGAGGTCCGTGTCATAGGCTGCGCGATAACCATCAGCCTTGGAACCCCAGCCATTGAGACCGTAATTGATTGAGGCGGTGAAAAGGTTAAGAGTATCCGGTTCCCAGGACATATTGGCCCTTGCTCCGAAATAATCCCAGCCGGAATGACCTTTGTTATATCCTTCCAAACGGGGAATCCCCTCGCCCGTAAGATCTTCACTTATCATTTTCGAGGAAGAGGGTCTGTTCCAAATATAACCGTTGGAATAACTGAGCGTGGCATCAAGCATCACTTTATCCAGCTTCACTCGCCCATTGGCATACCCACCCACGTTGAAGGTATTGACGAAGGCCGAAACCTGAGTCATGAAGCCGGAAAGCGAACGGGATCGGTCGGTGACGATATTTAGGATTCCACCTGTCCCTTCCGCCTCATACTTGGCGCCCGGCTCTGAAATGACTTCAATTTTCTTGATCGTTCCTGCGGGGATGGACTTAAGGATAGTTTTCAGATCTCCTTTGAGCATGGGATCCTCGCGTCCATTCATCAGAATCTTAAAGCTTGACTGGCCTTTCACCTTGATGTTGCCTTCAGCATCAACAGATACCCCGGGCACTTTCCTGAGGATATCCAGAACATTGGATGAGGCTGACTCCGGATCTTCCGAGACATTATAACTCAGTTTTGCTCCATCGCTTTCCACAAGTTTCTTCTGCTGGACAATGACAAAATCATCAAGATCCTGATATTCGTCATCATTCCCTGTCAAGGCATCGTCCATCAGTTCCTCCTGGATAGGAGCGGCAGGGACAGAATCATTCGAAACGGGGAGGACGGTCTGCCCGGCAGCCGAAAGGGCTGCCGGACTTATCGCCAAATATAGGTAAGAGAAAACAAAAAGCGCGGTTAGTGGAGTTGGATATTTCATAGTGGAAAATCAATCGTTTTAATCAATAGACTCCCGGGAGGGGAGGAATGTGACAAATATAAATAAAAAATTCCGGCCTTGGACGGGCCGGAAACTCAAAATTTATCGGGATTTATCAGGATTAATCTTGATTTATCATGATTAATCTTGATTTACCAGGATTAATCGAGAGATATCGGGATTAATCTTGATTAATCTTGATTAATCCCGGAGAAAAATTTTTATCTGAAAAGGGCTTTTTCGATCTGGTCGACTGCTTCGGCGACTTCACGCGAAGTCTCTATGCGGTCGGAAATTGTCGAGATGCCATGCAGGACTGTCGCGTGTTTCCGATTGAGTTTCGACCCGATTGCGGGGGAGGAAAGGCCGGTATGCTTCTTGCAGAGATACATGATCATCTGGCGGGCATCCGCTATATCGCGCAGACGACTCTTGGAGAAGATCGCATCAGGACTCAGACGATAGTACTCCGCCGTATTTTCGACGATCATATCGAAGTTAATCATCTTCTTGGCAGGCTTGGCCACAAGATGATCCACAACCTCAGCCGCCAACTTAAGCGTGATAGGCTGGTTGAAGTTGATCGACCTCATATAAAGCCCCATCACTATTCCTTCGAGCTCACGAACGGATTTTTCCGCTCTCTCCGCAATCAAGGAGATAATGTCGTCGCTAAGGTCGAGTCCGTTTCTACGCGCCTTGAAATGAAGGATTTTCTTGCGCAACTCAAAGTCAGGATTCGGAAGAGGTTCGGTGATTCCCCACTTGAAACGGTCGATCAAACGGTCTGCGATTCCGTCGAGTTCCATCGGAGGGCGGTCGCAGGTAAAGATGAGCTTCTTATTGTTCTGATGAAGATGATTGAAAATCGGGAAGAGAGTCTCAGCCGTCCCCTTCTTGGAAATCAGTTCTTGAAGGTCGTCGAAGAGAATTGCGTCCATGCCCTGGAACCAGTTGATGAACTGCGGAATCTCCTTCTTCAGCATCGCATTGACATAGAGATTCTGGAACTGGCGCATAGGAATGAACAGCACGCGAGCACGCGGATTCTTTTCCTTAATCCTGATGCCGATGGCCTGGATGAGATGAGTCTTTCCGACTCCTACATTTCCATAAAGGAAGAAGGGGTTGAAATCATGTTTCTCGGGATGGTTGGCAATGTGCTCCGCAATCGTAAAAGGAAGGGTATTGCTTCTTCCGACGCAATAATTCTCAAAATTAAGCGCGCTGTTGAGCTGGGAATCAAAATCGGCAGCCCGCTCCTCGACCGGAGCCTTCTCCACCTGTCGCGTTATCTTGCTATGGATGGCATGGGATTTCTCCGGGCTACTGAGTTTAACGGCCGTGTTCTTATCGGTCGAAACGACATTGTACTCGTATTCAAGCGTCACGGCAGGGCCGAACACCTTGCGAAGAGCGAAAAGAAGAATGTCATAGAAATCGTCCTCATATTTCTCAACGAAGAAATGGGAGGGCAATTTGAGAAGCAACCTGCTGTTGGAGAATCCCTTAGGTTCGGAACAGCTAAACCAGGTAGCAAACCGGTCCTCCCCGACATTGGGGCGGATCAGCTCCAGACATTTATTCCACTTTAGCGCGTAATCTTCCATCTTTCCACATCCTCCGAGTCTTAGCAGTGGCGAACCATCCTCATCACCGCCGCTCGAACGGAAGCACAAAATAACGATAAAAAAATTGAAAAAAAAAATCTAAATGCTATTGCAAAAAAAGAAAAATAGTATAGTATGCGACAAAAAACGAGGGCTATATTTTAAGGAAGGTCCGTATGGAAAAAAGACTGGTGCAGGAAATAATTCCCGATTACTTTGCAATGTTTAAAAAAGATAGTTAATTTTGTTTGTGGAGGCCGGGAAGAATACAAGAATATCCCTTGTCTTCAAATCGGCATCACATAATAAAGAAGAGAAAAGAATGACGATAAACTTCAATAACAAGATAATGGATTTGCCCCCGGGAGTAGAGACCTTAGCAGAACTGGCTGAATGGCAAAATATTCCGAAGGGAGGGACGGCGATAGCCATCAACAACTCCCTGGCCCGCCGGGAATCATGGTCTGAAATCCGGTTGAAAGATGGCGACAGCCTGATAGTGATTTCAGCGGCATTCGGAGGATGAAAAGCTGGAAGACCATCGTCTTCACCAGTCCCGGAAAAGAGGATCAGGAATCAAGCAAAATCCGCTTGCTTCTTGAGGGAGGGGTGGACCTTGTCCATATCAGGAAACCCGACTGGAGCCGAGAGGAAGTGAGGACTCTGATCAAGGACATACCCGAATATTTTCATCCGCGTCTGAAAATCCATGACCACTTCAGCTTGACGGATGAATTTCAGATCGGAGGAGTCCATCTGAACAGACGCAACCCTTACTATCTTGGCAGGAAATGCGAAATATCCCGCAGCTGTCATACGATTGAGGAGGTTGAAGAATCTATCAATGACGGACTAAGCTATGTGACCCTCTCCCCGATCTTTGATTCCATCTCCAAATCAGCCTATCTGAGCGGGCATAATCTGGAGAAGATCTCACTTCCTCCAAAGAATGGGTTGCCGGTAATTGCTCTCGGAGGAGTTACTCCGGATAAATTCAGGATACTCGCCGAAGCGGGTTTTGCCGGGGCTGCCCTTTTAGGAGCAATTTGGACAGGAGACTTCCGCCAAAACGTTCTTCTCCTTTCCAAGGCCATTAAGGAAATGAACAACTCCCCTATCGGGAGGCGTTTAACTATATAAACCAAAATAATTAGAAAGATGCTGTTGCAATATATAACCAATACTGAGGCTCCGGTTTCGGTTGTGGAACAAGTTAGAGGAGTCCTCGAAGGAGGCGGCCGTTGGATTCAGGTCCGCATGAAAGATGCGTCTGATGAAGAAGTTTCAAAAGTGATAGAGCAGATCAAGCCATGGTGTCTGGAAAAGGAGGCTTTCCTTATTCTGAACGACCGAGTGGAGCTCGCAAAGAAATTGGATGTCGGGGGAGTCCATCTTGGGAAAGATGACATGCCTCCTTCCCAAGCCCGCATGATATTGGGAGCTGCAGCCGTGATCGGAGTGACGGCCAACACATTCCAGGATATTTTAGCAGTCAGAAGTCTTGACATCGACTATTTTGGCTTGGGCCCCTTTGCAGAGACAACCACCAAGAAGAATCTCGCCCCGGTTCTTGGTCTGGACGGCCTGCGCGACTTATCCTCAAGAATGGAAGAGCAGGAGATAGACATTGCGCATGTCGCAGTCGGCGGAATCAAGAAAGAAGACGTTGTGGCCATTATGAACACCGGGGTCAATGGCATTGCGGTCAGCGGAGCGATAGCGTTTGCGCCAGACATCAAGAAGGCAACGGAGGAATTCAATGAACTGCTCCGCCCCTATGTCAAGGCTGATGAAGAAATGAAATGACAATGAGCAAGGGGAAGGATCAGAACCCCTTCCTCTGCCAGCATATACCTGCATATGAACGAACAATTAGAAATCGGAGGAAGGAAATTCACGTCCCGTCTATTTGTGGGGACAGGAAAATTCTCCTCTCCTGAGATAATGCTTGAGGCAATCAAGGCCTCCGGCTCAGAGATGATCACTGTGGCCATGAAGCGTGTCAACATGATGAATGAAGCCACAGACGAGATGCTGACACATATCAACCGGGATCATGTTCAGCTGTTGCCGAACACGTCGGGCGTCCGGAACTCCGAGGAAGCTGTTCTGGCGGCCCGCATGAGCCGCGAGATATTCGGGACCAATTTCATAAAACTTGAGATTCATCCCGACCCCAAATATCTCATGCCTGACCCGATAGAAACATTGAAGGCTACCGAAATCCTTGCCAAGGATGGGTTTGTGGTGCTTCCCTATATTCAGGCTGACCCCGTGCTCTGCAAACTGCTGGAGGAGGCCGGGACGGCAGCTGTCATGCCCCTTGGCGCACCGATAGGCACCAACAAGGGGCTATTGACGCGCGACCTGCTTGAAATCATCATTGAGCAAGCGCAGGTTCCGGTTGTGATTGATGCGGGACTTGGCGTTCCCTCTCATGCCGCCGCCGCCATGGAGATGGGGGCTGACGCCGTGCTTGTCAACACGGCAATTGCTGTGGCCGGCGATCCTGTGCTCATGGCCAAGGCATTCCGGGAGGCTGTCGTTGCCGGGAGAATGGCCTTCGAGGCCGGACCGGGCGGAGTCTCCAAAACTGCACAGGCCACCAGCGAACTGACTCGTTTTCTTGATTGACCATTATGGCATGACCAACGGATTATGATCTAAGGCATGCTATGCGGTTTAATCTTCCACCTCAAATCGAATCAACCATACAACAACATGAAAATAGAAAACATCGATCTCTCGTCTTATCCGAATTCGGAGAAAATGTATATAGACGGAGAGATGAAAGGCGTCCGCGTCGGGATGCGAAAGATTCACCAATATCCTACCGTCAAGATAGAAGATGGCAAAAGGGTCGAATATCCAAATGAAGATATAGTTGTCTATGACACATCAGGCCCCTACACGGATCCGTCCATAAAGATTGACCTGAATGCAGGGTTGCCTCGAGAAAGGATGCAATGGGTTCTCGACAGGAACGACACGGAAGAACTTCCCGATATCACAAGCGAATATGGTCGCCAGAGACGAGACGACAAGAGTCTGGATGGCGTGCGCTTTCCTATTCAGCACAAACCCCGCCGCGCAAAGGATGGCAAACGCGTGACCCAGATGAGCTATGCGCGTCAGGGCATTATCACTCCCGAAATGGAGTATGTTGCTATCCGCGAGAATGCCGACAATGCAGCGCGGGGAATCGAAAGCTACATCACGCCGGAATTTGTGCGTCAGGAAGTCGCTGCAGGGCGAGCTGTCATTGCTTCCAACATCAACCACCCGGAAGCTGAACCCATGATTATCGGATCCAAATTCCGTTGCAAGCTTAACACGAATATCGGAAACTCGGCTCTTTCCTCCGGAATAGAAGAGGAGATTGCCAAAGCCGTCTGGAGCTGTTACTGGGGAGGGGACACATTGATGGATCTCTCAACGGGCGACCATATCCATGAAACAAGGGAATGGATTATCCGCAACTGCCCCGTCCCGATGGGGACTGTCCCCATTTATCAAGCGCTTGAGAAAGTGAACGGAGATGTCAGAAAACTGACCTGGGAAATATACCGGGACACGCTCATTGAGCAGTGTGAGCAGGGCGTCGATTATTTTACGATCCATGCCGGGGTGCTTCGGGAACACGCAGAACTGGTGGAGAAGCGCCTGACAGGATGTGTTTCGCGCGGAGGCTCGATCATGACGCAATGGTGTGTCCTTCACGATCAGGAATCCTTCCTTTATACCCATTTCGATGAAATCTGCGAAATCCTCAACAAATATGATGTAGCGATCTCATTAGGCGACGGTATGCGGCCGGGTTCAACGTATGACGCCAATGATCGGGCGCAGTTCCTCGAACTGGAAGTGCTCGGAAAATTGACCGAGAAAGCGTGGGAGCATGACGTGCAAGTGTTGATTGAAGGCCCCGGACATGTCCCCATGCATAAGATACGCGCCAACATGGAGAAAGAGAAAGAAGTCTGCCATGAGGCCCCCTTCTATACACTCGGGCCATTGACAACCGACATCGCTCCGGGTTACGACCATATAACTTCAGCGATCGGGGCTGCCATCATTTCTTCGCTTGGCACGGCCATGATATGCTACGTCACTCCGAAGGAACATCTCTCGCTGCCGAATCTTGAGGATGTCCGGGAAGGGGTCATCGCCTATAAGATTGCGGCCCACGCGGCTGACCTTGCCAAAGGATTCCCGGGAGCCGAAATCAGGGATAACGCCTTGAGCAAAGCCCGTTATGAATTCCGATGGAAAGACCAGTTCAATCTCTCTCTCGACCCCGAACGTTCAAAGAAATATTATCTCGAATCGCGCCGGGATGCTCCGGATGCAGACGACCGGTTCTGCACAATGTGCGGCCCGAACTTCTGCGCGATGAGAATATCTCAGAATATCGCCGATGAGTGCAAAAAATGAGCCGGCTTTCCGGGTGTCTCCGAAGAAATCTGATCCCGACGGCAAGAGCGTTTTCGGATATGGCTTCGCGGATATAATCGGAAAGTACGATTGGGACGAGACGCTGCGGCTCGTGGACGAGGCCACGGATGCCGACGTGCGCCGTGTCCTGGCCAAGGCCAGACGAAACGCCAAGCCACTGACTCCGGAGGAATTTGCCATTCTTATTTCAGAAGCAGCTGATCCCTATCTGGAAGAGATGGCCGTGCTGAGCCGAGCCTTCACGCAGGAGCGGTTCGGGAAGACGATGTCGATGTATATCCCGATGTATGTTTCCAATGCTTGCACAAACAAATGTGTCTACTGCGGATTCAATCATGACAATCCTTTTGCAAGGACAACGCTCAGTCTGGGGCAGGTGAAGGATGAGTGCGAGGCGATCAAAAGGTTGGCTCCTTTTGAGAATCTGCTTATCGTCTCGGGGGAATACCCGTCGATATGCGGAGTTGATTATCTGGAGAAAATTCTCGGGGTGTGCCGCCCATATTTCCATAATCTGACGATTGAGGTCCAGCCGTTGAGGAGCGTGGAATATGAACGGCTGACCCATGCCGGACTGAACGGAGTTGTATGTTTCCAGGAGACTTACCACAAGGAGGCCTACAAGAAATATCATCCGCGCGGGATGAAGAGCCATTACGACTGGCGTCTTAACGGCTTTGACCGAATGGGCGAGGCCGGGGTTCATAAAATCGGCATGGGCGTCCTGTTGGGTCTGGAGGACTGGAGGGCGGATGTGGTCATGCTGGCCCGTCATCTTCGCTATCTTCAGAAAAAATATTGGAGAAGCAGATTTTCCGTCAACTTCCCGCGAATGCGGCCTTCCGAAAGCGGCTTCCAGCCCAAGAGCATCATAAATGACCGACAACTGGCCCGGCTGACCTTCGCCTTCAGGCTATTTGACCATGACGTTGACATCTCCTACTCCACAAGGGAGGCACCCTCTTATCGGGATAATATTATGACTCTCGGCGTGACGTCTATGAGTGCCGGAAGCCGGACCGAGCCGGGCGGATATGTCTCCACTCCCGAAGCCTTGGAGCAATTCGAAGTCTCGGACGACCGAAGTCCGGAGGAGGTTGCCGAGGCGATAAGAAAGAACGGTTATGATGTTGTGTGGAAAGACTGGGACGCAGTATTTGACTGAAGTGACAAGTGACTAGTTACAAGTGACAAGTGACTAGTTACAAGTGACAAGTGACAAGTGATCGGCTGAGCCGGGATCAAGTTCTCTAATTTCTAATAAACTATAAAAAGCTGGCGCCTTCCCAACCAATTGGGGAGGCGTCGCGTTTTAAGAGTAGCCAGCAATGCTGGCCTACTATGTTTAATAATATCAAAAATATATCGCTATGAAATTCACTCAACCCCGTCTCCCCTATTCGCCTGATGCACTGCAGCCGGCCATTTCCCCCGTGACAATAGACTATCATTATGGGAAACATGAGAAAGCCTATATCGACAATCTAAATGCCCTGATCGAAGGGACCAAATATGAGGATATGGCTCTTGAGAAAATCATCTGCGAAAGCGATGGCAAGATATTCAACAATGCTTCTCAGGCGTGGAACCATATCTTCTATTTCTTCCAGTTTGGCCCCAACGGCCTTCGCGAGCCAGATGGGAAACTGAAGGAGAAGATTGACTCGACATTCGGATCGTTCGATGACTTCAAGAAGAAATTTGAGGAAGCCGGCGCGACACTCTTTGGGTCCGGCTGGGTATGGCTCAGCGCCGATGAAAAGGGAGATCTTTATATAACCCAAGGTAAGGACGCCGAGAATCCATTGACCAAGGGACTCCGACCACTCCTCGTCTTTGATGTATGGGAACATGCTTACTATCTCGATTTCCAGAACCGACGAGCAGATTACCTTAAAAAACTATGGGACATCGTTGACTGGTCAATAATCGCCGGAAGATATGGAGAATAAAAAAATTTGATTAATACTAAAAAAGACTTGGAGCCGTTACGACTCCAAGTCTTTTTTATAGATATTGCCTAATCAATATACTGATTATTTAACCACCAGTTTTCGGGTTTCATTCCCTCGGCGTTCAATGACGATCATGCCCGGCATCGGACGGCTGACGGGGAGGCCGTTGACATCATAGTAATTTACGGTTGTATCCGTATCCATAACACTCTCAACAATATTGGTCTGGATATACTCGGGAAGCGGAGCGGCCGGGGTAGTGTCGCGAGCAGGTTCAGCGGCGGTGGGGAGAGCAGTGAAATTGCCAAACTGGTTCTTTAGGAAGTTGATCTTATTGGCAAGATGCTCCTTAACTGCGCGGACACGGGAATCCATGTCGCGGTTATCGGTGACAGGCATACCTCCGCTCGGAGTGGGCTGACCGTTCCAGCGCTTATAGTCTGCCTCGGCAGCAGCCTTCACGCGGGACGCATAAGTATCGATATCAGACTCAAGGCCGTTGTAGCAGATCTGCATAAACCATACCCAGGTTTCGCGGACTTTTTCGTTGAACTTGGAATTCTGACGCATGGAGGCAATCCAAGTATTGCCCCAATCCCCGTGATAGTAGAAGAAATCGTTTGTGGGGCCATTGAAAGCGTTCCCGAAATCCCACAACGGAGAGAAATGCCACTTCTGGCCTTCGCCACGGTCGCGGAAAAGATAGGTCGACCCGTGGTAAGACTCCGTATGGGAAACAATCTCCTCTACAACGTAATAACGGGCAGCATCATCAAGATCCATATATTGCCAAAGAATGTTGGAATTAGCGCCTATGGCGTCGTTCATTGCCGTAAATTGATCAGTCACGAATCGACGTTGAATATCAGAGTATTCTTCGGGCGTGTCAAAAGTGATACGCAGCGTATCGCGATAGCCGACGTTGACACAACCTTTCTCCTCCATCTGAATCTGATTGTCCTCATCATAGTTATCAAGTTCGACAAGATAGCCGCCGCTCGCGAGGCTTGGATCTGTCTCGTTATCTTCGAGCTCCTCTATCATGATACGCCCATCGCCCACACGGATGGACTCTGTCAGGAAGTAAACTCCGCGATAATCACCATTGATAACAACTTCCACGGGCTGATGGGTAGGAGTCCAGGGAAGGCCGATACGGCGACCGAGGTTGAAACCGACAAAATTACGGAGGTAACCCATATTATCATCCGCATGAGCAAGAATTGCATAATGTTTGCTCTTGGTCATCCCGAGAAGCGACTGCTTTTTGTCAAGTTTGAGCTTGAAAGGCTTTTTGGAGAATCCTTTGCGTGTCCAGTTTCCACGGGCTTTCATCTGCAAAGCAAGGGGAGCATCGGCGGAACCAACAGACTGAGCGCCCAATTCCTCGGCCCACTGGCAGCCATTGAGGTCGAGCCAATATTCGCCATAAGTGAAATAATTCTTATGGTCGAGATAATAGCTTGTCACTTCATTATTATATGACGTATGTTCGGCATCATTATAGATGTTGATATAGAGAACCGGAAGCGTACCGGAGAGACCTTCAGGGCGAATAACGATTTCGCCTCCCTCGCCTACAACCTTGAGAATAAGGTCGCGGTCGGGAGCATACGTAAAGGAGAGGGTTACATTTGTAAGATTGTTTGCGTTCCAGTTAACTCCAGTTCCAGAACCCTTCGGATGGCTCATGGAGTAAGTCTTACCTGGCACAATAGACGTATCCGAAGATCCGAGAGGAGCGCCGTATTGAACTTTCCAATCAGCATCTGAAATCTTAAATTCACCATTCAGAGAAGGAATCGTCAGAGAGTACACACCCTCGGAATTAACAGAGAATTTATAAGCATTCTCGCAGTTCCAACCGTTCATGTTTCCTCGAACATATAGTTCGGGATAGGTCGTCGGGTTAATGGGATCGATGGGATCCGGAGGCGTGACTCCTTCAGCCGTGACGGTCAGTTCCAGATTGCTATTGGCAACATATTTGAAGGTCAGCGTTACGTTCTTGAGAGATTCCGCAATCCAGTTGGTTCCTTCAAGATTGCCATCCTTATGAACCATCGTGTAAGTTTGATTGGGAGCAATGGTCATCTCATTAGGGGCGCCAAATTGAATGGCCCAGTCAACATCGGAAATCTTGAACTTGCCGTTCAGTTCGGCAACCTTAAGCGTATAAACGCCTTCGGAATCGCAGCTGAACTTGTACTGATCGTTGCAGTTCCAACCGTTAACGTCGCCACGAAGATAGAGGGTCGGGAACTCTGCAACAGGGATGTTGCCAAGTCCGGTTGGATTAGAGATAGTGGAATTGGGGCGATAGATATTCCCTTCTATCGCTTCGAGATTTGAGGTCTGCGGTCCATTATTTCCGTCATTGAAAATAATGCCCTGATTCGTCCCGGGAACATGTTCTGTCACTGTGGCAACATAAACGTTTTTGCCGTTGACTACAGTCTGTTCTGTCAGTTTTGTACCGGGCCAACCTCCGAAGGTCGTGTTGCCATCGATCCATTCAAAGATGTAGACTTCCGACCAGTTGTCGGCATTCTCGAAGTAGACTTTTACACTTTTCGAGTGGACTGACAGGACACACAGAAGTGAAACCACTGCCAGGGAGAAGAATCTTCTCAACGAATACATAAGAGTTAAAAATGGTTAGTTGATTATAATGGTTATAAATATTCCGGGTTAACTTAGAATAAACGGCCCAAATTGCCGTTTTATTATTGCAGAAATATGGATTATTCCCGCTCCTATTTCTTTGAGCCGTTGCAACGCGCTCTGAACAAGGGACAAAATTACCGAGAGCATAACCCAAAATCCAAATAGAAATGAAGAAACTTCTGACGGCCTCGCTTGCGATCCTTGCAGCCGGGCTTCCTTCCGCGGCGAAAGACCGCGTCACCGTCAATCCGAACGCAACCAACACTGAGACCATCCTCCACGCCTGGAGCTGGAGCTTCCCGGAAATGGCCCGTTCGATGAAGGAAATAGCCAATTCCGGCTTCACGATGATCCAGACCTCCCCTGTCCAGTCCTGCTATGCTCCTGAAGGAAGCGGCAAGAAGATTTTCGATGAGAATGTGACGGAAGGGAATTGGTATTATTACTATCAGCCCACCGACTGGAAGATAGGCAACAATATCCTTGGCACGCGCGACGAAATGAAGCAGATGATGGATTCGGCCGCCAAATATAACATCAAGGTTATCGTTGACGTGCTTCCGAACCACACGGCGTTTGACATCGATGCCGTATCCGACGACTTCTACAAGGCTGTCGGAGGGCGCGACAAGATGTTCCACAGCAACGGTCTCGAACCGGTGAAGGATTACAACGATCGTCTTGAATGCACCCTCTGGGGCTCGGGCGGTCTTCCCGATGTCAACACGGAGAATCCCCTGTTCCAGAAATATTATATGGAGTTTGTCAACGATCTTCTTTCGCTTGGCGTCCGTGGCTTCCGTTATGACACGGCGAAACATATCGGCGTTCATTCTGACCCGGTTGACACTGCCGCCGGCGTGAAGGAGAATGACTTCTGGGACGTGGCCACAGGCCGCAAGTCGGTCAAGGGCGTCAAACTGGCCGTTCCCTATGATTCGCTGTTTGTCTATGGCGAAGTTCTTCAGGACAAGAATGTTCCCGAAAAGGAATATGCCGATTATTTCGGTCAGACAGCTTCGGGCTATGGATGGGTTCTCCGCGAGGCTCTTGAAAAGCACAGCGCGAAAGACCTTGATCTCAAGAGTTTCCACCATGAGGCAGCCCCTGAATTCCTGACCACATGGGTTGAGAGCCACGACACGTATGCGAATGCGCATGAATCAGCTCATCTGACAGATGACCAGATCCGTACAGGCTGGGTCTTCCTCACGGCTCGTCAGAATGGCACTCCCCTCTTCTTCAGCCGTCCTGCCGGTTCGACCCGCAGCAACTATTATGGCAACAATGTGTTGGGAGCGCGTGGCAACGATGAATTCATGCACCCCGAGGTAGTAGCCGTCAACAAATTCCGCACTGCCATGGCTGGCGAGCGTGAGGATGTCCGCTTCTCGGAGAATGGCCAGGTGCTTCTCGTCAATCGTGGCAAGAAAGGGGCTGCTGTTGTCAACATCGGCACATCCGCCAATTATGTCAATCTCCCCACCGGGCTTCCCGACGGGACTTACAAGGATGAGGTATACGGCAAGGAATTCAAGGTAAAGAATGGCACTCTCCACGGCCTTCTTGCTCCCGAAAGGACTTATATCCTGAAAAAATGATTGCCTTGCAAGGCTCCCAAATTAGGAAAAATTAAGCGAATAAGGATAGCGTGTCAATGAACAGAATTGGCACGCTATTTGTATAAATTGTAGCGGAGGACGAGAAAAAGACACCCTCCCAAAAATAGAAAAACCTTAAATATTATACAGAAAGATTATGAATATCCGACCTTTAGCCGACCGTGTGCTTGTTGAGCCCACGGCTGCGGAAGAGACAACAATGTCAGGCATCATCATTCCTGACGCAGCAAAAGAGAAACCCCTGAGAGGGAAAGTGCTGGCCACTGGAAATGGCACAAAGGATGAAGAAATGCTTCTTAAGGAAGGCGACGTCGTTCTGTTTGGCAAATATGCCGGGACAGAGATCGAATACGAAGGAAGCAAATATCTCATCATGCGTCAGAACGATGTTCTTGCTGTGATCGGCTGATAACTGTTCAGTTTGCTTTCACATCATTGTTTTCTCTAAAAATAAGGAAATAAGTCATGGCAAAAGAAATTAAATTCAATATCAAAGCTCGCGAAGAGCTCAAGAATGGCGTTGACGCATTGGCCAACGCAGTGAAGGTTACGCTTGGTCCGAAGGGCCGCAATGTTATCATCGAAAGGAAGTTTGGCGCCCCGCACATCACGAAAGATGGCGTAACGGTAGCAAAGGAGGTCGAGCTTGAGGACCCGTTCCAGAACATGGGCGCTCAGCTCGTCAAGGAAGTTGCTTCCAAGACTGGCGATCAGGCCGGCGACGGAACGACGACTGCTACTGTGCTTGCTCAGGCAATTGTCAACGTTGGCCTTAAGAACGTGGCTGCCGGTGCAAACCCGATGGACCTTAAGCGCGGTATCGACAAGGCTGTATCCAAAGTTGTTGAAGGAATCAAGGGCATGAGCCAGGAAGTTGACGACGACATCAACAAGATTGAGAACGTTGCCCGCATCTCCGCCAACAACGATGAGGAGATTGGCCGTCTGATCGCAGAGGCGATGGAGAAAGTCAAGAAAGAGGGCGTCATCACCGTCGAAGAAGCAAAAGGCACGGAGACCACTGTCGAGGTTGTCGAAGGAATGCAGTTCGACCGTGGATACATCTCCCCTTACTTCATGACAAATTCTGAGAAGATGGAGTGTGAGATGGATTCGCCTTATATCCTTCTTTATGATAAGAAAATTTCCAACCTCAAGGATATGCTTCCGATTCTGGAGGCAGTTGCCCAGTCCGGCCGCGGCCTTCTGATTATTGCAGAGGATGTCGACAATGAAGCTCTTGCAACCCTGGTTGTCAACCGTCTCCGCGGTTCGCTGAAAATTTGTGCAGTCAAGGCTCCCGGTTTCGGCGATCGCCGTAAGGAAATGCTTGAGGACATTGCAATCCTTACAGGAGGAACTGTCATCAGCGAAATCAAGGGTATGCAGCTTGCCCAGGCAACTGTCAACGATCTCGGTACGGCTGAAAAGATTACCGTTACGAAAGACAACACGACTATCGTCAACGGAGCCGGAAGCAAGGAGGCTATTGATGCCCGCGTAGCTCAGATCAAGGCTCAGATCGAGACCACAACCTCGAATTATGACAAGGAGAAACTCCACGAGCGTCTCGCCAAACTCGCCGGCGGCGTGGCAGTCCTTTATATCGGAGCTCCTTCCGAGGTCGAGATGAAGGAGAAGAAAGACCGCGTTGATGATGCGCTTTCCGCAACCCGCGCTGCAATCGCAGAGGGTATCGTCCCCGGTGGTGGCGTTGCCTATATCCGCACGCTCCCCGCGCTTGATGAACTCAAGGGTGAGAACGACGATGAAAATACGGGTATCGCAATCATCCGCCGTGCAATCGAGGAACCATTCCGTCAGATTGTTGAGAATGCAGGTGTTGAAGGTGCCGTTATCCTCCAGAAGGTTAAGGAAGGAACTGGCGACTACGGTTACAATGCCCGCACGGGAGAGTTTGAGAACTTCTTCCAGAGCGGCGTGATCGATCCTGCTAAGGTGACCCGCGTGGCTCTTGAAAACGCTGCCAGCATCGCCGGAATGTTCCTCACAACCGAATGCGTCATCGCAGACAAGAAAGAGGACACTCCCGCAGCAGCAATGCCCGCTCCCGGCATGGGCGGCATGGGCGGAATGATGTGATCGGCATAAAGACTGAATCAAAAAAGGTTGGCGATTTCGCCAACCTTTTTTGATTATATACTTTTCTGCTGCCCTATTTCGAGGAGGGCCAGGGGAATGCGGAGGGATTCAGGGAGAGATGAAGATCTTTACGTCCGACCCTTACTTCCATATATTCCTTTAACCGGGTGCGGTCATTAGCCGACAACCCTCCGGGAGCATTTACAAAAAGGATGTTCAATGTGTCTTTTACAGTCCCTCCAACTTGGGCGGCAACCATCTGGGACAACGCTATATCCCTGACCGAAGGAAACAGCACCCTTACCTCGGGGGCAACGCTTACGCTTTCTTCGGAAAAACGTTTATGGAGCGCCACCAACTGCTGGAGGGAATCCGCACGTGCCCTGCTCGCTGCCAATTCAGTTTGCATCAACTGATAAAAACGGTCGTCATCCCTGACCACTTCAGAAGCAGCCGTAAGAGAAAACCCTTGCTTAATGTTGAGGATTGTCCCTCCGAGGCCGACAGAGTCTAGTTTATTGATCATTGCCAGCTGAAGGGAATCCTTCGGGAGGGCCTGCCCTATCAAGGTCACATCGATATATTTCTTGCCGTGTTCAATAAATTCCTTATGGCTTAACACCTGGGTATTTGGGAAAACCATTTCCTTCTCGACGAAATGGGAAGCCTTGTCCAGGAAAACGTTCTTCTGAACCATCACCACCGTAAGCCAACAGGAGACGCCAATAGTTGCAGCCACAATGGAATATACAATAATCTGGATACGCTTCGCGCGGACCGGATTCTGATAAACCACATTCTTGAAACCCATCATCTTCACCCCTATCCATGTGGCAAAGAGAATGAAAATCATATTGGTGAAGAACAGATAGAGGGCGCCGAGGAAGAACTTCATCTGCATTGTGGCCAATCCATACCCGGCCGTGCACAACGGCGGCATAAGGGAGGTTGCGATAGCTACACCCGGCATAACCTGACCCTTGTTCTTGGCGGCGATACTAAGGATCCCGGCCCCTCCGCCGAAGAGGGCGATCAGCACATCATATATCGATGGCGATGTTCGTGCGAGAAGCTGGCTCGAACCTTCATATTGGGGAGAGATAAGGAAATAGAGGGCGGAAGTAAGTAACGAACCGATGACTGCGGCCGTAATGTTCCGGAGACCTTTCTTAAGCAGATCGAAATCCTGGATTCCTATCCCGAGGCCCATTCCGATAATCGGGCCCATCAGGGGAGAAATCAACATCGCTCCAATAATGACAGGGATCGAATCCGTGTTAAGACCAAGGGAGGCGATGAAAATTGCAAAAATGAGAGTCAGCAACTGACTGCCCTTGAAGGAGACCCCGGAGCGGATGCTGAGTTCGACATCCTGTTGAGACTCAAGGTCATCCTTAACGTTGAAATAAGACAATATGTCTTTCCATGCTAAATGCAGGTTGTTCTTAAAATCCATTACAAATGTCAGTTTATAGGGAAAAAAGTAATGAAGTCATAGCCCCAGTCTTAGAATCGACTTCTGAGCAAAAGCATTGGGAGGAGATACTGTTTCAAAATTACAAAAAAAAATGCTAACTTTGCAATAACCTAACCCGATCAAATATGGAACTACGAGGCCTTGGGGTCGCACTGATCACGCCATTCGATGAAAAAAAGGAGATCGATTACCCTGCACTGGGACGAATGATTGACCATCTTCTGGAAGGTCAGACAGATTATATCGTTGTCCTCGGGACCACAGGCGAAACGCCGGCGCTTTCATCGACAGAAAAAGAATCGGTCAGAAAATTCGTGCGTGAGAAGGTTGCCGGCAGGGTTCCGTTGGTGTGCGGAATGGGAGGCAACAATACAAAGGCGCTCGTCGAAGAACTGAGAGCAACCGACCTTGAAGGGTATTCGGCCATTCTGTCGGTCACACCCTTTTATAACAAACCTTCTCAGGAGGGAATGTATCAGCATTTTTCGGAAGTAGCAATCAATTCTCCTGTTCCTGTAATATTATATAATGTCCCGGGACGGACTGGAGTAAACCTGTCTGCCTCCACCACCCTCCGACTTGCGCGCGACCACTCCAACATCATAGGCATCAAAGAGGCATCGGGCAACTTCAAGCAGATAGAACTAATCATCAACGGAAAGCCGGAAGGGTTCAGCCTCATATCAGGAGACGACGCTATCGCCTACCCTTTGATGACATTGGGAGCCGTCGGAGTCATATCCGTCGTCGGGAACGCCTTCCCCAAGGAATTCGGCAGAATGATCCGTCTCTGCCTTGACGGGAATTACAAGGAGGCTCTCCCTATCCATAATCGGTTCAACAGATTGTATGACGAACTGTTTGTCGACGGGAATCCGGCAGGAGTGAAATGTCTGCTCAACGCGATGGGACTCATCCGGAACGAATTGCGGCTTCCCCTTGTCCCGACAAGGTTTGAAACCAATGAAGAGATTCATTCTATCCTACGACAATTGACTTCCAGCGCTGAATAGTATTCTCTATAAAAACCATCTTTAATTTTCCTTTTAAGGAGAGCGAATGAGCTTATCCGATAACAAATCTTACTCACGAATAGATCCGGCAACGGTCCAGAAAATCAAGGACACGGCCGACATTGTGGATGTCGTCGGAGACTATGTCCATCTGATAAGAAGCGGAGCCAATTACAAAGGGCTCTGCCCCTTTCATAATGAGCGGACTCCATCTTTCTCTGTCAACAAAGCCAGGAACTTCTGTTATTGCTTCTCATGCAAGAAGGGAGGTTCCCCGGTCAACTTCATCATGGAGAAAGAGGGCCTCACATATAACGAAGCTCTGCGTCATCTTGCAAACCGTTACGGGATAAAGATTGAGGAAAGGGAACTGACGGATGAGGAACGAGCGCGGCAATCGGAAAGGGAGGGAATGTTTATCGCCAATGAATGGGCGATGAAATTGATGGAGCATGACCTTACAGAGACCGAGGAAGGCCAGGATATAGGGCTTACCTACCTAACGCAGAGAGGAGTCACGGATGAGGCCATAAAGGCTTTTCATCTCGGATATGCCCTCGACACTTGGGATCATCTCAGGCAGGAGGCCCGCAAATCAGGAATAAATCTTGACATTCTGAAATCAGTTGGCCTTGTCGGCACCTCCCAACAAGGGAAGGATTACGACAGGTTTCGAGGGAGGGTGATATTTCCAGTTATAAGCACTTCCGGGAAAGTCATTGCATTTGGTGGACGCACATTGAAGAACGACATTGCGAAATATGTCAACTCCCCCGAATCGGCCATCTACAAGAAAAGCAATGAACTATACGGCATATTCCAAGCCAGGCAGAGCATAGTGAAGGAGCAGAAATGCTACCTTGTGGAAGGATACATGGACGTCATCGGGATGTGGCAAGCAGGAATGAGGAACGTAGTCGCATCCAGCGGGACTGCCCTTACAGACGGACAGATAGCGTTGATCCACCGCTTCACCAACCGCGTCACACTCATTTATGACGGAGATGCGGCCGGGGTTAAGGCCTCCTTGCGAGGAATCGATATGTTGCTACGGAATAACCTTCAGGTGAAGGTGCTCCGTCTGCCTCCCGAACATGACCCTGACTCCTTTGCCCGAACTCACACGAAGGAGGAATTTCAGGAATATGTCCTGAAAAACGAAACAGACATCATACGCTTCAAGGCGCAGGTTCTTCTATCAGAGGCCGGTTCTGATCCTCAACAGAGAATCATGGCTGTCAACAGTGTGGCTGAATCGATTGCGAATATCAACGACCAGGTGGCGCGGGATGTCTATATTCAGGAATGCAGCCATCTTATGCATGTGGCGGAAGAGAATATCGCTTCTGCTGTTGCCCGGTTCAGAGCCCATCTTCTGGCAAATGCGAGAAGCGGAGCAGCAGCCGCCGGAGGCACATTCAAACCGGCCGGCCGACCGGAATCAGCTCCTCACATGGGGCAATCCTCCCCTTCCTCCCCAGAGAGACAATCCCCGGTTGCGCCGCAAACGGCTGTTGCAACGGAAGAGAAGAGAAAGCCGGCGGGACAAACAGCTTTGCCCCTGCTGCCTCTTGAGCGACAAGTGATCAAATATTGCGTCCGTTATGCCTATCTTCCTTTCTGTAGGGAAAGCGATACAAGCGAACGGATGCTTTCTGTCCTTGAATTTATCAGAGAGGAACTTGAGGCTGATGAGATAACCTTTTCCGTCAACGTCTTTAGGGAAATTTTCTCTTTGCTGACACGCAACATTGAGAAATTTGAATTTTGGCTCCAATCCAAAATGCCCGAGATAGAGCGGGCCGTCTCTGAAGAAAGAGCAAAAAAACTGGAAGAAATAGCTTCCAAGGAATTAAGCGTTTCGGAAATACAAAAGGCCGAGAAGGTGATGGAAGCCAATCTGCAGAACCTTGCGGAACAGATGCAGCGGGATTTCATCAAAGATTTCTCAGGAAGACTTCTGGCAAGCGATGAGAATGATGATGTCAGGCGCATTTCTACGGAACTTCTCCATGAACGTCATCAGCTTAGCAATATCTATAACAAGACCCATACAGGGGACTCCGAGGAGGGGAATCTACCGATTCTTATCCCGCGAGCCCTCACAGAATGGAAAAATGAAATACTCAATCTGAAACTATCCGAGCTTTTCGAGCGACTAAAGGAATCGTGCGGGAAGGGAGATCTGGAAGCAGTGAACGAAATTCAGCTTGAGATCGCGAATGTCATGCGGCAACGTTCGGGGATGGCCAAATATATCGGGGAGCGAGTCGTATTAGCGAACATAAAAGATTATGAATACAATTCTTGAAATAGACAATTTGAGCAAACGATTTGCCAATGTCGTTGCGCTCGACAATGTTTCCCTATCAGTCGAGAAGGGTTCCATTTTGGGCTTGCTCGGTCCGAACGGAGCAGGAAAAACAACATTGCTCCGGATTATCAACGGACTGCTCACCATCGACTGCGGCACAGTAAGCGTATCGGGCGAAAAGGTGTCGATGGAAACCTCCCGCCGAATCGGGTATATGCCTGAGGAACGCGGGCTTTATGACAACATGACCATTGCCAACCAGATTCTTTTCTTTGGCCAGCTGAAGGGCGGAGAAGTCAAAAGGATGAGAGAGGTTATGAAAGAATATCTGGAACTTTTCAATCTCACCGGGCAGGAGAACCGGAAGGTGAAGGAACTGTCGAAGGGAAATCAACAGAAGGTTCAGATCATAGCCACGCTTGTCCACGAGCCGGAGCTCGTGATCCTCGACGAGCCTTTCAGCGGATTCGACCCGATCAACGGAGCGTTGCTTCAGGACCTTATATCGCGACTGCGCGAAAAAGGAACAACCATTATCCTTTCCTCCCATAACATGCACGCCGTTGAGGAGATGTGTTCGCATATCGCCCTTGTCAACCATGGCCACATCCTGTTGAGCGGGAAACTTGAGGACGTAAAGGAAGCCAACAAGCGTGACGATATAATCGTCACCACAAAAAGCCCCCTCAATACAGACTTTCTGCTTCAAGGAGGGAAACTTATCGAGGTTAAACCGACAACGACCCAGATGGGACGAAAGGGGTATAGCTACATGATGAAGAAAAAACCCGGGGTCCATAATGCCGAGCTGTTGGCCGAAATCGCCTTACAGTCGGAGATCACCCTCTTTGAGGAAGCCCTTCCTTCCCTGAATGACATATTCATCAGTTACACGACCTCTCCGGAAACAACCACAGAAACAACCCCGGAAGCCCCGGCCTCCATAAATACAAACAAGGATGAGCAATCTTAAATTATTGATAAAGACAGATTATCTCACAGAGATAAAATCAAAGTCCTTTTGGATAGGGACGATTCTGGTTCCCATCATTGTGATCGGATTCGGCGTCTTTGCCGGATTCATGATGTCGGACGAGGTTGCTAAAGCTATCAGCCCGACAACGCCGGAACCTGATGAGATGACAGGCGCGCAGGCAGCGGGACTACTTGTCGGCCTCTTCCTGGCTATTTTCCTTATGGGGTATGGTTCCTCCATATTCCAGAAGGTAAGGAAAGAAAAGGTTAACAGAATAATGGAGGTCCTTGCTACCTGCGTGACGGGGCGGACAATGATGATTTCAAAAATCATATCCGTAGGCTTGACCGGACTCACGCAGATGGCAATCTGGTTTGTCCTTATTGCAGGAGGATTGATTGGGGTGGTCGTTATATTTTCACCCGAATTACCATGGCATTTGCTTGCCGATCCGCGCATCTATGTAGCAGCCGGCTGGGCAGTTCTTTTCTTCGCCGGGGGCTACGTCTTCTACGGATCGATTTATGCAGCTTGCGGCGCAATGACCGACAAGGATAATGAGAACCAGACTTACATGACTATTCTCACATTCCTTCTTCTTGGATCTTTCTATGTCGAACAGTATGCAGCTACGCATCCTCAGAATGCATTTGTGACTGTCTGCAGTTTCATTCCGTTCACTTCCCCCGCCATCGGGGCTGTGAATGCAATCAGTGGCCAGGTGCCTCTCTGGCAGACAATCCTTACATTAGCCGTCTTGTTTGCATTTGCGTGGGGAGCAGTGGTGTTCTCCGGAAAGATCTATACCGGGTCTCTCCTTCTCAAAGGGCGAAAATTCTCCCCTGCTGACATCATGCTCTTCCTGAAGATGAAATAACAGATCAGCTGCTCATCAACAACAAAGAAGTCCGGCTTATCCTAATTTGGGAATGCCGGACTTCTTCTTATATGAGATTCCTTACAATTCTATCTTATCCATCGCTTCCTCGAAAGCTTTGGCCATCGAGGCGGCCGCGCGCCGCCCGTCGCCCATGGCGAGGATGACCGTCGAGGGTCCGCGGACTATGTCTCCTCCGGCATAAATGGCAGAAGCGGTTGACTTCATGGATTCCTGGTCAACCAAAATCTCTCCATATTTTGACATGGAAAGTCCGGGGAGAGTGGCGGGAGGATTGGCAAGATAGCCAACGCTGACGATAACGAGGTCGACCTCTATTTCCTCAACCGCACCAGGGATTTCAACCGGACGCTTTCTCCCGGATTCATCGGGCTCGCCCAACTCCATTTTCTGGAGACGCATGGCCTTGAGATATCCTTTCTCGTCTGGGAGATATTCAATTGGATTGCTCAGGGTGAGGAATTCTACTCCCTCTTCCTTGGCATGACGAATTTCTTCTTTCCGCGCAGGCATTTCGTCAAAGCCGCGCCTATAAACTATCATGGCGCGTTCGGCCCCCATCCTAACGGCACATCTCACGGCATCAATAGCCGTGTTTCCACCTCCGATAACAGCAACGCGCCTTCCATTCAGGGCGACCCCATTCATACCGAACACACCGGGCCCGACAAGACAAAGACGGATCAGATATTCATTGGCAGTCATGACTCCGGGGAGATTCTCTCCCGGGATGCCCATGAAACGGGGTTTGCCGGCTCCGGTTGCTACATATATCCCTTTATATCCTTGATAATGGAGATCCTCATAAGTAAGGGTCTTTCCGATAAAACAATCTTTCCGGAATTCCACACCTAACTTTTTCAGCTTGCGAATCTCATGATCAACGATACGGTTCGGGAGACAGAACTCGGGAATGCCATATTTGAGAACGCCTCCATACTGACTTAGCGCCTCAAACACCGTCACATGATAGCCTCTGCGGCACATATCTCCAGCGAATGCGAGTCCGGAAGGGCCTGAACCGACCACTGCTACCTTCATCGGATAAAAATGCTTTGCCTCTTTGGCCTCATCAGCATCAGAGGATGGAAGGGCTTCATCAGAATCGGGAGCTACATAATTACTGACATTCCTCTCGAAATCGGCAGCATATCGTTCCAGGTTGCCAATCGCAACCGATTGCTTACCCATCTTGAGATATATGCATGCCGCCTCGCATTGTTTCTCTTGCGGACATACGCGGCCACAGACGGCTGGAAGAACCGTGGTCCGGTTAAGAACCTCCATAGCGCCCGGGAAATCCCTGCGTTGGATATTCTTTATGAAACCGGGTATGTCATTGTGGACGGGGCAACCTTTGATACACCCCGGGTCGGGGCAGTCCAGACAACGTGTCGCTTCCAGGACAGCCTGCTCAATGCTGAGGCCCTCCCCCACTTCCCTATTGTTTTTCTTTCTGAAATCGGGGTCCAATTCCGGCATCTTAACCCGAGGAATGACCGTACGCTCTTTCGGAGTCAGGGCCTCACGCAGCTTGACGCGCCACGGCATATTGCGATCCGTTCTCATTCAAACATTCTTTGACGGTTCAACATTGAGTCGAAGTCGACGAGGTGGGCATTGAAAATCGGCCCGTCCGTGCAGGTCTGTTTTCTTTCCCCGCCAACCATAACGCGACAGACGCCACAGAGCCCTATGCCATCAATCATCAGCATATTGAGAAGGCAATCGGCCTCCACGCTTCTTCTCTTTGTCTCGTCGGCGAGACGCTTCATCATTAGCGTCGGCCCCGACATAATGACCTTATCCACATCTCCCTTTGCAAGTTCGCGGGAAGCTATGAGAATCATCGTATCCTCCTCGGCACGAAGAAGTCTGTCGGAATCTTTTTCAATCTCCGGGAGAAGACAATGCATCTGGGAGGAATACTCGGAAACAATGGCAGTCACATGGCAGCCTTGGTTACGGGCAGTCCGCATCAACGGAAGAAGAGGGACAAAACCTGAGCCATCTCCACAGAATATCAGTTTCTTTCCTTCCGGAATATCCGCGGGGATTCCAAGAGGCCCGAGAAGGTCAGGCAATTGTTGGGCTGTCTTCAGGACGCTAAGAATCGAGTCAAGACCGTCACCACGATGAATGATTATATCGAGGAGCCCCATTTCCGGCTCTGTGGAGACAATTGAGAAGGGTATTCTCTGTCCATCTTCAGAAAATTTGACAATGATAAAATTTCCTGGCCGGGCTTTCATCGCCACGTTAGGGTTCTGAATGCGAACCCTGACGGTCTTCTCCGAATATGGCCTTATATCTATGATTTCGTTCATTATTAGATAATCTCATGATTAGATAACCTCATGATCAGATAATCTCATGATTAGAAAATCTCTTGCTGCGAATTTACAAAAAAAACGGCACGCCTCAAAGGCGCACCGTTTAAATCCATTCAGGCCTATTATTTTGCAGCTGATTTGGGAGCAGCCGAGCCATGATCGCTTTCAATTTCATGCGAAGGATCAATCACGGGAGTTGCCTGTTTCGTATCTGAATAAGAAGGCTCGGAGCGATACTTGGCTTCCCATCCGAGGGCGGATGCACCCAGGACGGCTGCATCACTTTCCTTCAGTTCGGAGACGATGATCTTTGTCTTTCCACGGAAAATGGGCATGAGGTTTTTCTCAAATGACTCACGCAGAGGCTTGAGAAGGAGATCGCCGCTCTTAGCAAGGCCTCCGAAGAGGATGATGGCCTGAGGGCTTGAGAAAGCGACCATATCCGCAAACGCTTCGCCGAGAAGGTTGCCAGTGAAGGTAAAAATTTCCTTGGCAATCTTGTCGCCGGCAACGGCTGCATCATAAACATCCTTTGAAGTGATTTCCTCGATCGGGAGATCACGCAGGAGGGAAGGCTCCTTGCGGATTTCAAGATATTCGCGGGCTGTGCGGGCAACGCCTGTAGCGGAGCAATATGCTTCGAGACAGCCCGTGCGACCGCAACCGCAGACGCGGCCATTGTTGCGCTTCATGATAACATGGCCAAGCTCTCCGGCGTTGCCGTCGTTACCATAGACAATCTGGCCGTTGACCACGATACCGGAGCCAACGCCGGTTCCAAGCGTGATCATGATGAAATCCTTCATACCGCGGGCCGCGCCGTAGGTCATTTCTCCTAAAGCTGCGGCGTTGGCATCGTTTGTGCAAGAAACGGGGATTCCTCCGAAAGCACGGCTGACCTTCTCGGCAAGAGGAATCAGCGGACCCCAGGGAAGGTTCGGCGGGTTTACGATTTCACCGGTATAGTAATTGGCATTCGGCGCGCCGATACCGATGCCCTGAATCTGGTCTTCTGCATCGTTAGCCTTGATCAGACGCATGATCCCTTCATGGAGTTCTGCGACATAATCATCGAATTCAGCGTGTTTGCGGGTTTTGACAGAGTCGCTTGCCACAACCTGTCCGCGGGCGTCGACAATTCCGAAGACGGTGTTGGTCCCGCCTATATCAATGCCCACAACGTAGGGTTTACTCATTGTATTAAACTTTTAGGGTTAATTTGATTTTTCTTGCAGGTAGTGAAGTTGTCTAAACTTCATTGCTTTCAAAAGAAGCAGAGGAGGGAGCCTTAAGCGCAAAGTTACAAAAATTTATTTATTAAACACGCAATCCGCTAAATTTATTCCTTATAAATATTAAAATAGTCTAAACGCGAGGTGGGCTTTCCGTTGAATCAGACTGACGAAGAGTTGACCATCTGCAGACCCTTTGAAAAATAATTCCATAAAGAATGTTTGAAGTCAACCATACCAAAAGTTAATTGTTAAAATAATAGAAAGTCGAAAATAGAAATTATCAATCACATTATCGAATACTATGAACTTCAACAATTTCACTATCAAATCGCAGGAGGTTGTGCAAAAGGCGATAGATTACGCCAAGCAAGCCGGCCAGCAGCAGATAGAGCCTGTCCATTTGCTGAAGGCGATCATTTCTGAGGGTGAGACAATTGTCAACTTTATCTTTCAGAAGACCGGCGCGAACCTCAATAGCGTGAAGTCGCAGGTTGACCAGGAGATTTCCCGCCTTCCTAAAGTATCGGGAGGAGAAGTCTTCCTAAGCCGCGAATCAAATGAGGCATTGCAGAAAGCAGTTGACTTCTCTAAGTCAATGGGAGACGAATATGTTTCCGTGGAGGCAATGCTGATGGGTATTTTCCTTTCCAAGTCAAAAGCATCCCAGATACTGAAAGATTCCGGAATCGATGAGAAGAGCCTAAAAGCAGCCATCCAGGAACTTCGCAAAGGAAACACAGTAAAAGACCAGAGCGCCGAAGAGACATATCAGGCCCTGAGCAAATATGCCATCAATCTTAATGACCGCGCGCGGAATGGCAAACTTGACCCGGTGATCGGACGAGACGAGGAGATTCGCCGCGTTTTGCAGATTCTTTCCCGACGCACGAAGAATAACCCTATGCTTGTCGGCGAACCGGGAACCGGTAAAACCGCAATTGCAGAGGGGCTTGCAATGCGAATTGTCCGCGGGGACGTGCCTGAGAACCTGAAAAGCAAGCAAATTTATTCGCTCGACATGGGCGCGCTTGTTGCAGGGGCCAAATATAAAGGAGAGTTTGAGGAACGTCTGAAGGCAATCGTCAATGAGGTTACGCAGAGCGACGGCGAAATAATTCTCTTTATAGATGAAATTCATACTCTTGTAGGAGCCGGTAAGGGAGAAGGCGCAATGGATGCCGCCAACATCCTTAAGCCTGCCCTCGCACGTGGCGAACTCCGCTCAATCGGAGCGACGACGCTCGACGAGTATCAGAAATATTTTGAAAAAGATAAGGCTCTTGAGCGTCGATTCCAGAAAGTGATGGTCGACGAGCCGGATGAGATGGCTGCAATCTCCATCCTCCGCGGTCTGAAGGAGAGATATGAGAACCACCATAAGGTGCGTATCATGGATGAAGCAATTATTGCGGCAGTCCAGCTGTCTGTAAGATATATCACTGACCGTTTCCTCCCCGATAAGGCCATAGACCTTATTGATGAAGCCGCTTCAAAGCTTCGCCTGGAGATGGATTCCCAGCCGCAGGCTCTTGATGAAGCTGCGCGCAAGATCAAGCAGCTTGAGATTGAACGCGAGGCTATCAAACGCGAGGATGACACCTACAAGCTGAAAGAGATTGATGAGGATCTCGCCAACCTTCGCGACACGGAGAAATCACTTCGTGCAAAATGGCAGGCTGAGAAAACAGAAATCAATAAGATTCAGCAGAATAAGATCGACATTGAGAACCTGAAGGTGGAGGCTGACCGCGCTGAGCGCGAAGGCGACTATGCAAAGGTTGCAGAGATCCGTTATTCCAAGATCAAACAGAAAGAAGATGAGAACGCTGCCATCCAGGAGAAACTGAAAGAGTTGCAGGGTGAAGGGGCAATGATCAAGGAAGAGGTTGACGCCGAGGATATTGCCGAGGTCGTTAGCCGCTGGACCGGAATCCCGGTCAAGAAGATGGCCCAAAGCGAGAAAGAGAAACTTCTCCATCTTGAAGAGGAACTCCACCACCGCGTTGTCGGACAGGAGGAAGCAATCAAGGCTGTGTCGGATGCAGTGCGCCGTTCGCGCGCCGGTCTTAACGATCCGCGCCGTCCTATCGGCTCGTTCATTTTCCTGGGAACGACCGGTGTCGGTAAGACAGAGCTCGCAAAGGCATTGGCAGAATATCTGTTTGATGACGAAGACATGATGACGCGTATCGATATGTCGGAATACATGGAGAAACACAGCGTGTCGCGTCTTGTCGGAGCGCCTCCGGGATATGTCGGATATGAAGAGGGTGGCCAGTTGACTGAGGCAGTGCGCCGTAAGCCTTACAGTGTCGTCCTGTTCGACGAGATTGAAAAGGCAAACCCGGATGTCTTCAATATCCTCCTGCAAGTGCTTGATGATGGCCGACTGACCGACAACAAGGGAAGGTTCATCAATTTCAAGAACACTATCATTATCATGACCTCGAACATGGGTAGTGATATTATCAGGGAGAAATTCACCGGCTTCAACGACAAAACCGAAGCAGAGAAGCAAAACATCATTTCGACGACGAAGCAGGATGTGATGGATCGTCTGAAGCAGATTATCCGTCCCGAATTCCTTAACCGAATCGATGAGACTGTGATGTTCACTCCGCTTGACAAGAAGGAAATCCTGGAGATTGTCAACCTTCAGGTCAAGAGCGTCCAGAAGATGCTTGCATCCAATGGAATCGAGCTTAAGGTGACTAAAGAAGCCCTCGAACTTCTTGCTGACGATGGATATGATCCTGAATTCGGTGCACGTCCCGTTAAGCGTACGATCCAGCGACTCGTGCTCAACCAGCTTTCGAAGGATATCCTTTCCCAGAAAGTTGACCGCGAACACCCGATTGTAATCGACCGCGAAGGAGATGAATTGGTATTCAAGAACAAATAATAAAAATCGCTATTAATATTTATCCCGGAGGTTCAAAATCTCCGGGATTTTTTTTATGGTTGGGCGTTGGCCTTCCCTCTTCTTAATAAAGATTAATAAAGCGAATATAACGTTAAGTGTTAAAATAAATATTAGTTTGCCAACGCTAATAGTTTGATGGATGAATAATCCAAAGGAAATGAGCCGCCATAAAAACTGAACTACCCGACTCATTCCTCCGTATTGCAAAAAACAAATCTGAACGACATGAAAAAAAGCATTCTATTAGCGTGTGCGACAGTTGTAGCTGCCTGGATTCCGGCAGTGGCTGTGGCAATCAGTTCGGCTCCGGAGCGCAGTTCGGAAAACTCCTCATTCATACGCACCGCCGCCGGCACAGTCCCTGCATTTGAAACAGATTTCACGGTTGCGGCCGAGAACACGGTCAATGCCGTCGTGTGCATCAAGAGCTACACCAATCGTCAGCAACGTCAGTCGGGTTACGGCAATGGAGGGGATTATTATGATCCTTTCGGAATGTTCGACTTTTTCTTCGGTCCCCAGGGACAACAGCGCCAACCCAGACAGCAGCAGCCCCAGCAGAAAAAATCGGAACCCGTCCAGAGCGGTCTTGGTTCCGGAGTCATCATCACTGAGGATGGGTATATCGTCACGAACAACCATGTCATCGACGGAGCCGACAAACTGGAAGTGCTCCTCAATGACAATTCAACATACGAAGCTAAAATAATCGGCACCGACGAGGCAACAGACCTTGCCCTGATCAAGATTGATGCCAGCGGCCTCTCCCCCATCACATTCGGCGACAGCGAGTCGGTCAAGATCGGGGAATGGGTCCTTGCGGTCGGGAATCCTTTTGGATTCAATTCGACCGTTACGGCCGGCATCGTCAGCGCTAAGGCGCGCAGCCTTGGTCACTCCGGACAAAAGGGAGGCATGAATATTGAATCCTTCATTCAGACCGATGCGGCCCTGAATCCTGGAAATTCCGGCGGAGCATTGGTCAATCTGAAAGGGGAACTTATCGGTATCAACTCTGCTATCTATAGCAACACGGGTAGCTACACGGGCTTCTCGTTCGCTATTCCGACAACGATTGTAAAAAAGGTGATGTCTGATATCCGCCAGTATGGCACGGTTCAGCGAGCCGTCCTCGGTTGCAGCGTCATAGAGTTGGACGCCAAACTTGCAAAAGAGAAAGATATTACGGCTACAAAGGCTGGACTTCTTGTAGCCTCAGTGAGCGACATGAGCACAGCAAAGGAACTCGGACTTCAGGAGGATGATGTCATCACGGCCATTAACGGAGTTTCGGTTGCAAACCATGCGCAGCTTGTCGAGCAGCTCAATAAATTCCGTCCCGGCGATAAGATCAAGATATCCTACGTCCGGAAGAACAAACAGTTTGATAGCACGGCGACTCTCCGGAACAGTCAGGGCAGCACGGCGATTACCAAGAAGGGTGATTTCTCGGAGCTGGGTGTTGCTTTCATGAAGCTAAGTTCAGAAACCAAACAGCGTCTCGGGCTTAGCAATGGAGTTCAAGTTCAAGGACTCAACTCCGGGGCTTTCCGCGATGCCGGCGTCAAGGATAACTTCATCATCACCGAGATCAATGGAACGCCTGTGAATTCTTCTGATGATGTGGAGTCAATCTACAACAGGATAATGAAATCTGACGATGACGACAAAGTAATGTTCATCACCGGAATTTATCCAACTGGAAAGAAATACTACTACGCCGTCAACCTTGCCGGCGAGTAAACTTCAAATAATGAACCATCAAAAAAAAGTTGACCTTCACAAAGAGGTCAACTTTTTTTGTACGTATTAAAGAGGATTTTCACTTTTCAGCCAAAACATTCCCCCGGGCGTGAGAATCACATTTCCCGGCAGAGTCGCATGAACTCTTCCCTGAGAGCGGGATCTGACTCAAAGATGCCACAGTAATCAAAGGTTGTAGTGGAACCTTCCTGCTTCTCGACTCCCCGCATTTTCATGCAGAGGTGTTCGGCGGTGCAGCTGACGATAACTCCCTTTGTAGGCATCGCTTCGGCGAGTAAGGTGCAAACCTGGGCAGTGAGCCGTTCCTGGACCTGGAGTCGACGCGCAAAACTATCGACGATACGGGCGAGCTTTGAAAGACCAATCATTTTTCCATCCGGAACATAACCGACGGAGACGCGGCCAAAGAAGGGAAGGATATGATGTTCGCAAGTTGAATAGAACTCGATGTCCTTGACAATGACCATTTTTGAGCCACAATGTTCAAAGATTGCCTGACGGGCAATCTTCAACGGATCTTCATTGTAGCCATGAGTGATATCGAGAAGAGCCTTTGCAGCACGCACAGGCGTTTTCACCAATCCCTCCCTATCGGGATCCTCGCCAACCAATTTGAGAATCTCACGATAATGAGAAGCTATCTTCTCTACCAATTCAGGATCATGATTGAATTTACCCGGCATATTTTTATGCTTACTCTTTTTATGCTTTACTCTAATAGATTATGGAATTGAGGAAGCGCTTATTTGATTATCACAATAGGACTTTTCACGACCCTCATCTCAGAGGCGAACTGAGGGAAAGCGCGTTTCAATTCAGTGAGGGCTGCCTCGGCTTCGCCGGACGTGCGGAAATTACCAATCCGGGCATACCAGTTAGGAGAGCTGGAGAAGGTGTAGACTTGCCCTCGATATTTAGGGAATCTTGCAACAACGGCATTTGCGCGTGCCCGCGCACGCTGTTCGAGAGATCCCTGGTTTCGACCGTCGCTGAAAATCTGGACTCGGAAGCCGGCGAGCTTATTGATGCCCGGTTTCAACGGGGCTTGCCCGGAAGATTGCTTCTTTTCATCCTCTTTCAGGAGACGGTCAAGAATTGTAGGCGGGATATCAATCACGATCATCCCGTCTGATTCCTTCTCAATCCGCTCTACGGGGTTCAGCTCCGTATCGGCGGAAGCAGCTGCCGGAGAGAAAACCTCCCCGGCAACGGCTGCCAGAAGTAATATAATGACTTTGGAATTCATCAAATTGACGAATCAATTGAAGGCATCAATAATACCCATGAAGGACTCTGCATCAAGAGCTGCGCCGCCGATCAGACCGCCATCGACATCAGGCTTGGCGAAGAGCTCCTTTGCGTTAGAAGGCTTGCAGCTACCGCCATAAAGGATGGAAGTGTTGTCAGCAATCTCCTTGCCATATTTGTCTTCGATAACCTTGCGGATGTGGGCATGCATGTCCTGAGCCTGTTCAGCAGTTGCAGTCTTGCCCGTACCGATAGCCCAGACGGGTTCGTAAGCGATGACAATCTTGCTGAAATCTTCCGGAGAAAGGCTAAAGAGAGCCTCAACCTGGCCCTTTACAACGTCGTTATAGGAGCCATTTTCGCGTTCTTCAAGAACTTCCCCAACACAGAAAATAGGTTTCAGGCCGTTTTCAAGAGCGAGTTTGGTCTTGGCGAGGAGCTGCTCATTGTTCTCGCCGAAATACTGACGACGTTCCGAGTGGCCGAGGATGACGTAATCAGCACCGGTGCTTTTCACCATTGAAGCGCTGACCTCACCGGTGTAGGCGCCTTTTGCATGTTCGGAGCAGTTTTCCGCGCCAAGCTTAACGAGCTCAGGCTCCAGAACGGCGTTTACGGAAGTGAGATGAGTGAAGGGAACGCATACAATTACATCACAGTTGGCTTTGCGGTCCTTCAGAAGGGCGTTGACATTGTTGGCAAGCTCCACACCCTCTTCAAGAGTGGTGTTCATTTTCCAGTTGCCGGCTACAATATTCTTTCTCATGACTATTATTACTTTTACAAAAGTTTTTCAGCGTTTGGGAAACCGGGGGAATCCTGGATGTCAGTCAGACATCGGCCGGTTCTTGCCGGTTTCAATGAGCAAATTTACTATATTTTTCTGATATTGCAAAATCAGTCTCTCCGGGAGGCCGCAAGGAGGGCAAAAGGAAAAATTGGAAAAAAACGGGATTTGAATTATATTTGCATTCGCATCTGCGGGGGCCTGCCAATACGATCGGGGCAGACCAAATTCCCCAAGACGCCAACTTCCTGTAAATAAATCCTTTCCCTTTCCGACCGAAGCAACATAAAACGAACACTTCCCTGATGAGCACTCCCGCCTTCACCCATCTTCACGTCCATTCCCAATATAGCCTTCTTGATGGAAAAGCCTCTATTCCCGAGCTGGTCGATAAAGCAATCGCCGACGGAATGAGGGGCATCGCCTTGACTGACCATGGCAATATGTTCGGCATCAAGGAATTTTTCAATTATGTAGAGAAAGTCAATGGCAAACTTCCCGAAGACGGGAAGTTCAAGCCCATTTTGGGTTGCGAGATGTATGTGGCCCGCGACAAGATGACAGATAAGAAAGACAAGACAGATAACGGATACCATCTAATTGTGTTGGCTAAAAACAACAAAGGATATCACAATCTTGTCAAATTGGTAAGCAAGGCATGGACCGACGGTTATTATTACAAGCCGCGAACAGACCGCTATGAGCTGGAGAAACATGCTGAAGGGCTTATTGTCTGCTCGGCTTGTCTTGGCGGGGAAGTCCCCCAGCTTATCATGAAAGGGGACCTGGAGGGAGCTGAGGAACGAGTCGTCTGGTTCAAGAAAGTTTTTGGCGAGGATTATTATATCGAGCTTCAGCGTCACCAGACGTTCAAGCCGAACTCCAACCGGGAGGTATATGAAGAGCAAGTCAAGGTCAACAAGGTCCTGATCGAGCTTGCAAGAAAGCATGACATCAAGGTCATTGCGACCAATGACGTCCATTTCACATTCGAGGATGATGCCGAAGCCCACGACCGTCTGATCTGCGTTTCCATGCAGAAAACCTTTTCGGAGCCTCGCCTTCATTATACAAAGCAGGAATGGCTGAAGACCCCGGAAGAGATGGCAGAAATATTCGCCGATATTCCGGAAGCGATCTCCAACACGCAGGAAATTCTGGACAAGGTTGAGTTCTACACGATCAACCACGCCCCCATCATGCCCTTCTTCGAGATTCCGGAAGAGTTCGGAACTGAGGCTGAATATAGGGCGCGCCTGACAGAAGAAGATCTTTTCAACGAATTTACACGCGACGAGAATGGGAATGTAGTTCTCTCGCAGGAGGAAGCGGAAAAGAAGATCGAGCGACTCGGAGGCTACGACAAACTTTACAGAATCAAATTCGAGGCCGATTATCTGGGCAAACTGACAATGGAGGGGGCAAAGGAGCGTTATGGGGATCCTCTCCCCGACTCGGTCGAGGAACGTCTCCGCTTTGAGCTCTACATCATGAAGACCATGGGTTTTCCCGGTTACTTCCTGATCGTCCAGGACTTCATCAACACGGCCCGGCGCGAAATGGGCGTGAGCGTGGGACCGGGACGTGGTTCGGCGGCCGGGTCTGCCGTAGCATATTGCCTCGGCATTACCCAGATTGACCCTATAAAGTATGACCTTCTGTTTGAGCGTTTCCTGAATCCCGACCGTATCTCCCTTCCTGATATTGATGTTGACTTCGATGATGACGGCCGCTATGAGGTGCTTAAATATGTGACAGAGAAATATGGGGCAGAGAAAGTTGCCCATATCATCACATTCGGCACGATGGCTACAAAGATGGCGATCCGCGATGTGGCGAAGGTTCTGGAAGTTCCCTTGTCTGAGTCTAACCGTCTCGGCAAGCTTATCCCTGACAGGATGCCGGAAGTCGACGGAAAGACGGTTAAGCTCAACCTTAAGAACCTTGTCAAGTATGTCAAGGAATTTCGGGCCGAAACGGAGAATCCGGATGAGAAAATCAGGGAGACGATAAAATATGCCACCCAGCTTGAGGGGAACATCCGCAATACGGGCGTCCACGCCTGCGGAGTCATCATCAGCCGCGATGACATCACGGATTGGGTCCCGATCTCAATGGGAACGGATGCAGACGGAACCAAGGTGATCTCCACAATGTATGAAGGAAGTCTTATTGAGGACACCGGTCTGATCAAGATGGACTTCCTTGGTCTTAAGACTTTGTCTATAATAAAGGAGGCCCTCTATAATATCAAGCTTCGCCGAGGTTTCGACCTTGACATTGACCATATCCCGCTTGACGACAAGCCGACATTTGAGTTATATTGCAAGGGGAACACGACTTCGACTTTCCAGTTTGAGTCGCCGGGAATGCAGAATAGTCTCCGTCAACTCCAGCCCTCAAAATTTGAGGACCTCATAGCGATGAATGCGCTTTACCGACCGGGACCAATGGACTATATCCCGACCTTCATCCGACGCAAACATGGGGAGGAGGAGATTATCTACGACATCCCCGTGATGAAGCAATATCTGGAGGAGACCTACGGAGTAACCGTATATCAGGAACAGGTGATGCTCCTGTCGCGTCTTCTTGCCAACTTCACCCGTGGCGAATCGGATATGCTCCGAAAGGCCATGGGTAAGAAGCAGATAGACAAGATGCAGAAGCTCAAGAAGAAATTCATGGAGCAGGGCCAGGGAAATGGGTATGCGGCAGAAACGCTTGAAAAAATCTGGGCTGACTGGGAGAAATTTGCCCAATATGCCTTCAACAAGAGTCATGCGACATGCTATACCTGGGTCGCTTATCAGACGGCATACCTTAAGGCCAATTATCCTGCGGAATATATGGCGGGTGTCCTGAGCCGAAATCTTACAGCTTCCGACAAACTGTCGAAGGTGATGGATGAGTGCAAGCGAATGGGAATCACGGTTCTCGGCCCGGACATCAATGAATCGATTGAAAAATTCGGTGTTAACCAGGCCGGACATATCCGTTTCGGTCTTGGGGCTGTGAAGGGCGTCGGAGCAAACGCCGTGACGGCCATAATTTCGGAGAGAAACGAGAACGGTCCGTTCAAGGATATCTATGACTTTGTGGAACGCGTCAATCTTAGCGCCTGCAACCGGAGCGCGATCGAGAATCTGGCGATGGCCGGCGCGTTCGACTGCTTCCAGGATATGCGCAGGGAGATGTTTGTCCATGAGATGATGGACACGACCTATACTGATCTCCTCGTCAAGTATGGGCAGAATATCCAGAATGACAAAAATTCACTCCAGATGAGCCTTTTCGGAGACCTGGAGCCTATCGAAACCAACAAGCCTCCCTATCCTGACGCTGAGCCCTGGAGCCGGATAGCTATTCTCAATAAGGAGAAGGAACTGGTCACGATGTATCTCTCGGCGCATCCTCTTGATCCATATTATATGGAACTGACATACGGCTGCTCAATCAATTGCAGCCAGCTGAAGGAGAACGAGATTGCTGGGAACAAGGTGACAATCGGCGGACTGATCACCAACATCAACATCCGGATCAGTAAAAATGGAAAGGAATATTCGGATATCGAGATAGAGGACTTTGCAGGGAAGGCCTTGTTAAGGCTGTTCGGACAGAACCATACCCGTTACAAGGGAAAATTCTCCGTCGGAGAGGCAGTTTTCGTGAAGCTTAACTTCTCTCCTTCCCGCTTTGCAGCGGATCGCGTTGACATGAACATCGAGGAAATAACTCCGCTTGAGTCAATCAAGGGGAGGGTTGCGAACGCTGTTCTTGTCTATCTTGATTACCGTTATCAGAATAAGGACCTGACCGAGCAATTCAAGAATCTTGAGGGAGGAAGCCGGCCTGGAGAGCTCTATCTTGATTTGATCGATCCCGAGGCGAAGCAATCAATCAGAGTCCGGGCCCGGAAGAAATATTCCATCGACCGGGATCTCATTTCGCTCCTCAATCAAAACGGATTGAAGTTCAGGGTAGCCACGATATGAGTCTTCCAATATAAGACTACGGAAGAAATTTCGTTAATATATAAGGACCATCTTCGCTTGAGGGAAACGCCCAAGGGAGGTCAGAATAAGAAACCAAAAACATAACCAAATACAATAACCTGAAAAACAATTTGAATTATGGCAGTCAAATTTGATGACGCTTCTGCAAAGGAAGCTATTGAGTCCGGGAAGGTAGTCGTGATCGATTTCTGGGCTACATGGTGCGGCCCCTGCATCGCTATGGGACCGGTTGTTGACGAACTTGCTGAGAAGTATGGAGAAAAAGCCATTATCGGCAAACTCAACATCGATGAGGAGTCTGAAATCGTATCGGAATATCGTGTTCGCTCGATTCCTACCATCCTCTTCTTCAAGGGAGGAGAAGTTGTGGATCGCTCAGTCGGCAAAGTCAAATATTCTGAACTCGAAGAAAAGCTTCTTCCCCTTCTCTAAGAAGAGAAATATTGAGAGCCGGAAGTTCCAAATTGGAGGCTTCCGGCTCTCTTTATGCACAATAGGTCTTATGGACTAAAGGGCTAATTAGGCACACGCCCAAACATCTTGAAAGTTCTTATATAATATGGAGTGTAGAGTTCTGACACGACCACGCCTTTGGAAGAAGAAGCGTGAATAAAGCGGTTGTCGTCAATGACAATTCCGACATGGGAGATTTTGTCAGGGTCTTTTCCTGTTGCAAAAAAGACGAGGTCCCCTATTTCCACATCATCAGGGCGGAGAGCCTTACAAAACTCAGCCTGTTTTGCTGAATTCCTCGGGAGCTTGACTCCCGTCTCCTTTTCATAAATGGCAAGGACCATTCCGGAACAATCCGTTCCCACTCCCTTTTCAGAGCCGGCATAGCGATATGGCGTGCCAAGCCATGAATTAGCTTCCTCAACAATCCGGCGCTGGAGTTTATCGGGTTTGGAGACATGGATAGCCTCCACCGGTTTTGAAGGACGCCCTGAGTGAGGGCGCGCCTTTTTGTGGGTTCCGCATCCGGCCAGCATTAAAGAGAGGAAGGCTATCAGGAATAATCCTGAAAGCCTTCTGAATAAAACAGTCAATTTCATTTAGAATCTTAGGCCGAGGGAAAGAACCACCTGTGAATTATTAAACTCAACGCTGGATTTCATTGCCGTCAGTTTATCTGCCGGGTCCGGCGAGAAGGGGAAATAGTCGGACGACTGATGTTTCCAGACATAGGCCGCATCAACATAGAAGCCCTTATACTTGTAGCCTAATCCACATGTGACATAATTTGTGGAGTTATACAAGTTATAGTTTGCAAGCGTGCCGGCTGCCGGAACCTGAATGTCTCCGTCACGAGCCTCACTCTTGACAGGCGAGGACGTGAAGCTGTAACCCGCGCGGACGCTAAAGGCGGGCGTAACGCGATATTCAGCACCGAGACGCAACGTGCTAATGTTGTTATATATCTGTCGGATTTTTGAATTCGTGTAACCGATGGGATCTTCATTATATGAAGCCGCCACCCGGGCAGGACTCTTAGCGGGGGCATACCAAGGATAGTAATCCCACCAATTGTTGTCATAAACATAGGGATTGACATAATAGTATTCCGAGGTCCTCATCCCGGTCCATTCATAGTCCATAGAAACGATGAACTTGCTTCCTATTACGCCGGCCACGCTTGCAATCAATCTCCAAGGGGAACGGAAGTTGACAGAGTTGGAAGAAGGGATTCCATCATTGGTCACGGCATAATCTGTTCCGAACGGATAATTGTAGTTGATCTGTTCGTTATAGAATGTTTCGTTCATGGTATACCATGTAGGAGTATGGAAAGCGAAACCGAGTCGGAGTTCCTGAATTGGCTTCACGATGACACCCAATTGATAATTGAAGCCGGTTCCGCTCAGGCTATATTTATCCCTCAGATACCATTGGGCTCTCATCTGCTCGACGTTTCCGGAAACGGGATTAAGAACATAGGCATCCTGAAGATCCTCTCCCCACATGGATTCAATACGGTAATCAGTTGAAACGATATCAAAAGTCATTCCCCAATAGACAATGTTGTTGATATTTCCACCCAAGGAAATATTATATTCATCTATGGAGCCTTTCTCCGTTACATTGAAGTAACCACGCCCTGTTGTTCCGTTGCCGAACTGGCCATACCAGTTGGGATCATCGGGGTTCCCATCCGGGTCTATGAGGAAAGAGTCATAGCCGAGAATGGCAATCCAGGGCACAGTGTTGGTAAGATAAGGGTCATATCTGTCAGTTGTCTTCACGTCCCCTTCCGTCAACCCATAAGAATTGGCTATTCCGGCAATATAGTTGCTGAGCGAGGTTTGAAGATTGGGGAAACCGCCTGTGTACTTTCGGTTGAACGAAGCAAGCTTGTTATATGTGAAGCCGACGTTGAGATTCGGCATTGTCTTGCTGTTGAGTCTCATCGTGGCAACGCCTCCGATGTTGGTCAGGTAAAATTTTGTCTGGCTGGCATCCTTGCCGAACCCATTGGTTGAAGTTTTTGAAGATTGGCAATCGAGATCAAGAGTGAAACCAATTTCGCTGCTACGATAAACGCCAATACCAGCAGGGTTCTGAGACAAGGTGGAAAGATCGGCACCCAAAGCTCCGAATGCTCCACCCATTGACATAAACCGCGCCGTTCCCTTAAGGTCGGGTTGGGAAATCATATAGGCATCGATTGCGCTCTGGGCAGACGCAGAACCCGACGCCACAGTCAAACAAAGAAGAGAAGAGAATAATTTATGGAAAGGTTTGTTCATAATCTTAATGTTGGGCGTAAGAAAATAATAATGCGAAAGAAAAAAAGAGATGCAGTCCGATTAACCCTTTAGGATTCTTCGGGCTGCATTAACTTTTTATCGACGATGGCCAGCGTGGCCGCCTCCGGAGCTACGACCCGATGAGGAAGACCTGCCTGAACTGCCTGATGAGGATCTCATGGATGATCCTGAGGAAGACCTCATTGAGGATCCGGAACTCTTCACAGATGAAGATGATCTCACGGAAGAGGAAGAATTGCTTGAGGCTCTATGGGAGCCGGTCCTCACCGTTGCGCCTGAATTGTAGCCCGAAGTCTTGGAAGAACCTTGGCTCTCTACCCTCTTCTGCGTGTTGGCAACGGATGCTTTCGTAGAGGAAACGGCAGAATTTCCAGAGGGACGCGTGGTCGGGACTGTAGCAGCGCTACCGCGATAGTTTCCGCTTGTGGTTCCAACTTTTTGGGTTCCGGAGCTCTGGATCGGAGTATTGTAACCGCGTCGGTTTCCAACATGGACTGGATTAGTCTGCGTCCCAGCTGACTGACCCGGTTTGCCATAGCCGGGACGATTATTACCGGCAGCCGATCCAACGGGGCGTCCGTTGACGACTCCACCCGGGCGAGTGTTCTGCGACCACCCGGGGGCAGGAGCAACAGGACGATGGGCTCCCGGACGATAATCGGCATAATATGGTCTGTGACCTCCGGGGGGCGGAGGATAACCGGGACCATATCCCCATCCTGGACGCCAACTCCATGAGGGATAACCCCAGGAAGGGCCCCAACCCCAACCGGGCCCATAAGCCCAGGATGGTCCCCAATTCCAGGAAGGACCGTAAGCCCATGACGGACCCCAGTTCCAGCCTATTGAAAACGGACCTAAATTCCAATAGAAAGAAGAGGACCCCCAGCCCCAGCCATTCCAGCCCGTATAATAGTATGAGGGATAGACGTAGGCCGGAGCGAATTGCGGAACACCATAATTGTTGACAACTATGTCCACGTTGCCGTAGGAGTTTTCAAGGACATCCGCAAGAAGATCTGCGTTATCCAACACAATCGTCGGATTGTAATATTTCTGAATCTGCTGCGTAACGACAAAGTCCTCTGCTGTCTCAGCTGCCGCCCCGATTGTATCGATCGGAGTTGAATAATAGAAGCCTCGCCTATTATATTCATCAACGTCAACGGAGGAGAAATCCTTTATATAGTTGCTTTTCTTAGTCTGCACACTATTATTAGAAGATCCGCTTTTCTTGGGATTATAATAGATGTCGTCATAATCCTGCGCACTCAGAGGAGCCGCGGAGAAAGCGACAGCGGCAATCGCGAGATATGCCATTCGGAGTGATTCTTTTTTCATATCTTCCAATTTTAAATTATGACAAATGGTCTTCAAACTAAAGCGACTGTAAAAATCATAGAGCGGTCGAAAAACCATTTATAAATAAGACAATTATTCCCCAAAATAGTTTAAGAGCTCATAAGATGGCCCTTTCGCCTTTCAAGAAGCTCTTCTACAGAGGAAATGAACTCGTCGTCCGGCAGATCGTAAGGGAGCCATTCAATCTTCGTTCCACGTTTCTCCATACCACGAAACCATGTCATCTGGCGTTTTGCAAACTGATGGATTGCAGTTTCCAAAGAGGAGAACATCTCCGTAAAAGTCATGGCTCCGGTCACGAACAGCGTAACGAATTTATACTCCAGACCATAGTAAATAAGGTCTTCCGGAGGAATGCCTCCATCCAACAAGCCTTTTATCTCCTCTACCATGCCTTCCTCCAGACGGGACTTCAACCGTTTAGAGATTTTAGCCCTCCGCTCATCCCTGGGAATATCTATCCCTATCACAAGGGCGTCTAACGGGCGGGCGACCGAAACTTCCGCCAATGCAGCTTCTTCGGGATGTTCCTCATAATATTTCTGGATTTCGAGGGCGCGGATGGCTCGTTTCTGAGTGTCGATGTCTGTGGTGTTATGTAGTCTTTTCTTCTGAGCCAGCATCTCGGAAAGTTCTTCAAGGGATTTTCCGGCAAGGCTTTCGCGGAATTCAAGGTCTTCGGGGACTTCCGGCAAACGGACTCCGCGGAGTGCGTTCTCTACATACATGCCTGTCCCTCCACAAATTATCGGCATCCTATACCTTCGGAGCACGTCTTCATAGGCTTGATGGAAGTCTGTCAGATATTCATGCAGATTATATTTGTGGCCAGCTTCCCTAATATCTATAAGATGGTATGGAACCTCGCCATATTCATCAAGATCTTTACCCGTGCCGATTGTCATTCCCCTATATATCTGGCGGGAATCGGCCGACAATATTTCTCCGTTGAAATGGCGGGCGAGGGTAACAGCCCGAGATGTTTTCCCGCTTGCTGTCGGACCAACAACCGCAATAGACTGCGTCACCATGGATTGACCTTGTTGTCAGACTTTCTTTCTATAGCTTTAGCGGGGAAAATCTTCCGCAGCCATCGACGGAAATGGAAACCACGTGTATCGGAATTGAACATTGCAACCCGAATCCACTTGTCGTTCTGGAAGTCGTAGTCTTTAGTCTCCAGTTCCCTCAAATCATAAGTTGGCATATATGATTTGAGTTTATTGCGACGATATCCTCTTTCGTCGAAAATCTTCTGAGTCAGGACGATGGTTGTGATTCTCGAAATATCAGAGAGGAAAATTCTTGCGAGAGCAGTTGGATTATCATTATATATCCTCTTCACGAGTTCGAAGTTCATCCATTCGCCGTCGACTTGCAAATCTTCATAATCAGTAGCGACCCCGGGGAGGAAGTAGAAATAACGAAGGAGCCTATGTTTGATGAGATCTGGCGACTTGCGTCCGAAGAAGAAGCGCAACTTCCCATCTTTAACGCCACACATTCTTTTGATTATTCCATCGACCTCAGACGACGTGATACCATTGACATTTCTCTTGGTCACAAAGGGAGTGTCGATGACCATTGTTTCGGCAACTTTGGAATCCGCAACCTTTAGATTGAGGAAAATGTCGTTGCCGCAGATGACATAAAAACGAAGATAGGTCTTCGTCGTCATGTCGTTAAGCTCCTCTTCCGTGATTATCTCTCCATTCTCCTTAAGGTCAAGATACATGTTATAATATCTTGCGGCAACGTAAATCTCAAGACTTGCATAGGCCATCACGCAAAGCCATACGAACATGTAACGGTCGCGGCCGTTGATGTTGACATCAATGTAATAGAAGAAATAATAGGCATAGATCACAACCGACAGAAGCCCGAAGAGAATAACAAGATTCCGGAGCTGGAGGCGCGATTCCGTATGGAGGATTTCTCCCAATTTTCCACGCTCTATGCTGAGACCCTTCTTAACCTTGCAATCAATGCAAAGCGCGAGCCTTGAGTTGCGTGCATACACAATAAGGGCCACAACAAAGCAGACGGGGTTGAGAATCAACGAGACAAGGTAGGGGCTGTTGAAGAAAGAGAATTCCTTTGGAATAGAGATAATCCCCCAGATGTCGAGCATGTTGATGATTATAGACACAAAGGAATACATCAAGATCCCATAGAAGAGTGTATAGGGAACAATCATGCAAGCCATCCCGCTTGTGAGCCGGCCATTATAGAGAAGCGTATAAAGGAAGGCTGCCGCAAGAAGCGCAATCATCGGAGAAAAATAATGCGGGATGAAAATGGAAAGCAAGATAGTGGCGACAAGGACAAGAAGCCCTATCGACATACTCTTCCAGAAATTGAAATACTGGGTTACGTTTACTTTCTCAAGGTCCTGCATAATCCGAAAGATTTTTGCGGAGGTTTGGTTGGGAAAGCAAATTTAATATAATTTTTCCGATTGAGCCAAAAAGAGAATGTTAAAAACGTCTCCCCAGCCATCATTCTTAGATTGCTCCCTGGCAATCATTCTTAGACGGCTCCAAATAAGACTCTCAGCCCCTGCTGACAGTGACCGTCGGCAGGGGCTGATTATAGGGAGATTACGGGAGATTAATCTGGATTCTATTCAGATTAACCATCTTCATCTGACATTCGCATTCAGAAAATCCAAAATCTTGGAATAGAGCATTGTCCGGGCATTGCACATTCTCAGACTGTGCTCAAAGCCCGGAAGGGCCATCATATCCAGAATTTTCCCTTCGTAGTTGGCTTTAGAGACAAATTTGAGGGTGTTGTAGAAATGGACATTGTCATCGCTTGTGCCTGACATGATCAAGAGCCGTCCCTTGAGATCCTGACTTCTCCGAAGCGCGGATGCAGAGTCATATCCGGACTCATTTGCTCCCGGGGTGGTCATATATCTCTCGGTATAAATGGAGTCGTAGAATCTCCAATCGGTGACCGGAGCCATCGCCACGCCAGCCTTGAACGGCGAAGCGGGGTCGGTCATTTCCATCAGGGTCATATAGCCCCCATAGCTCCAGCCGAAGCATGCCATCCGGGCTTCATCCACATAAGGCAATTTTGACAATTCCTTGACTCCGGCAAGCTGGTCGGCCGTTTCAAGAGAGCCAAGATGACGGTAAACCGAGGTTGCCCAATCCCGATTTCGGTTACCTGTTCCGCGGCCATCCATCGACACCACTACATAGCCTTGATCAGCAAACAGATATGTCCCGTCCATTTTCCAACTGTTCAACACAAGCTGGGAATCCGGCCCGTTGTATTGATATACGAGGAGGGGATATTTTTTTGATGGATCAAACCCTGCCGGCTTTATCATCATGGCGTTCATCTCCTCCCCTACTGCATTCCGGAGCTTGATGAATTCCATTTTCGGGACAGAGGCATAGCGCGCCGCATATTCGGCGTTATCCTGAATCATTTTAATCTCCTTCCCGGAAGCATTGCATAGAGAATAGCGCGGAGGGATGGTTGCTGAGCTATATTTCCGGAGATAGTAAGCGAAGTTTCTGCTGAAGGAAGCCGATTCCGTCCCCTCAATCGCGTTGAGCATCTTGACATTCCCCTTGGCATCGACGGAGGCAACGTTGCGGTTGATTGCGCCAAGCTGAGTTGTCTGGACATAACAGAGACCTGACTTCGGATCGCGGCCATAGAAATCGGTCACATTCCAGTTTCCGGAGGTCACATTGCGCAGAAGATTGCCGCTGTAGTCATATTCATAAAGATGACGATAACCTGTCCGCTCGCTTCCGATGATAAAGGACTTATCGCCATAATTTACCATCTGATAAGCGGAGGGGCTGAGCCAGGCATCGCTCTTTTCCGTGATCACAAGATGGGCTACAGTCGATCCGGGGCTCACCTTATAAAGACGAAGGTCATTCTGGTCGCGATTGAGGAGCATAACCATAAGGTTAGTTCCTGAACCATCGAATTCCATAGAGGGGACATAATCTTCGGCACCGATCGGGAGATCCATCTTCTTGGTTGTCCGGTTGTCAAGGTTATATGCGAAAACCTCCACTGTTGAATTCGGATACCCTGCAAGCGGATATTTATATGAATAGCTTGCCGGATAAATATCGCTCAAGGGATTTTCCTCGCAGTAAGATTTGTACTGGTCGAACGAGTAGACCGGGACGCGGCTTTCATCAAACCGGATATATGCCAACGTAGCGTCATCGGGACTCCAACGCATGGCAGTGATCATTCCGAATTCCTCCTCATAAGCCCAGTCGGGCATGCCGTTGATGATTGAATTCAGGGCGCCGTCGGTCGTTATTGCCTTGTCGGTCTTGTAATCAAGATTGGAGATAAAGATATTGTTGTCACGGACATAGGCCACCATCCTGCCGTCGTGGGAGAGCATTGCTCCGCGTTGCGGGCCATTCTCGGAGACGCGGGCAAGCGTGTTGCGCATGATGTCGTAGACATAATATTCAGCCGTAAAAGAATTGCGGTAAATCTGGACCGAGTTGTTCCAGAGGAGGATATTCTTTTCATTGGCAGAGATGCGGAATCCTTCGAAGGAATTAATTTTCACATCTCCTTTGACAGAAGCAAGATCAAAAAGGACCCCGGTCTCCTCTCCTGTTTTGTAGGAATAAGACCGGATGGACTCCCCACCCGGGGCAACCGCGGCGTATGATACTCCATCGGCAAGAGGGGTCATTTCGCGGACGCTTTCGGGGGTTGTCAACGAAAGGTTGCAGAAAAAATCGGCGCGATCGGTCGGCACTGCCGCATTTGCGCCAACAGCCGCAGTTGCCAGACCAAGTCCGGCAGCTGCGGCCATTATACTGTTGGAAAGTTTCATGCTTTCAGGTTGGTTTTACGCTTCTCCGACAAAGACGGGCGATCTGGAGAGGCGCGTTTTTGAAATCAATAGCTTCGGGCGAAAAGCACACGACGCGCGGAGGGCTTTCCAGTCACCATGCAGACACCGGGCGTCTCGTCGCCGTCAAGAGGGATACAACGGATCGTGGCCTTTGTCTCTTCCTTGATTTTCTCTTCGGTCTCTGTTGTCCCGTCCCAATGGGCGAGAATAAAGACGCCATCTTCAATACGCTTCTTAAACTCGTCGTAGGAATCGACGGTAATTGTGCGCTGTTCGCGGTTTTTGAGGGCACGCTCGAAGAGGGCGTTCTGGATATCCTCAAGTTCCTTCTCGACATGGTCGACAATTCCTTCGAGGGGATAGGTTTCTTTTTCGAGTGTGTCGCGGCGCATGACTTCCACAGTTCCTTCTTCAAGGTCTCTCTGGCCGATTGCAAGGCGGATAGGAACGCCTTTTACTTCATAATCGGCAAACTTGAAACCAGGACGCTTATTGTCGGCATCATCATATTTGACGCTAATTCCGCGACCGCGAAGCTCATTTACGATAGGCTCAACCTTCTCGGAGATAGCCTTAAGACCTTCGGCATTCTTGTAGATGGGGACGATGACAACCTGGATTGGGGCGAGTTTCGGAGGAAGCACGAGGCCGTTGTCATCGCTGTGAGTCATAATGAGCGCTCCCATAAGGCGTGTTGAGACGCCCCAGGAGTTGGCCCAGACATACTCAGGCTTGTTTTCCTTGTTGATGAATGTGACATCAAAAGCCTTGGCGAAGTTCTGGCCGAGGTTATGACTTGTTCCCGACTGGAGGGCCTTGCCATCCTGCATCATGGCCTCGATGGTATATGTGTTGACAGCACCTGCGAAACGTTCGTTGGCGGATTTCACGCCGCGGATGACGGGCATTGCCATCCAATTTTCAGCAAAATCGGCATAGAGATTGATCATCTCGACAGTCCGGGCTTCACTTTCCTCAGCGGTTGCGTGGGCGCAGTGACCTTCTTGCCACAGGAATTCGGCAGTCCGGAGGAACATTCTTGTCCTCATCTCCCAGCGCATCACGTTGGCCCATTGGTTTACGAGCAAAGGAAGGTCACGGTAGGAGTGAATCCAGTTCTTGTATGTTCCCCAGATGATAGTTTCGGATGTGGGTCGGACGATCAGTTCCTCTTCAAGGCGTGCTTCTGGGTCAACGATGACGCCATTTCCGTCGGGATCATTTTTGAGACGGTAGTGGGTAACGACTGCACATTCCTTTGCAAAGCCTTCAACATGTTCGGCTTCCTTGCAGAGGAATGATTTCGGTATGAGGAGGGGGAAATAGGCATTTTGCACACCCGTGGCCTTAAACATTTCGTCCAGGGTGTGTTGCATTTTCTCCCATATAGCGTAGCCGTAGGGCTTTATGACCATACATCCGCGAACGGCAGACTGTTCGGCGAGGTCGGCTTTCACCACCAGTTCGTTATACCATTGAGAGTAATTGTCAGCTCTCTTGGTGAAGTTCTTTAGTTCTTTTGCCATATTTGATTCCGGGGAAACCGGTTTATTTAAATCTTTTGAGAAGTCGTTAGGCTGTTGAGAGCGGCTGAGTTTCAGCGGATGCGGTCGGCAGCCTTGATTCGACGATGGTCGGAGAGAATCCTGTTATAAGCGAAGACATCGGCCAGGAATGCGAGCAGCGGGGCGATTATGACGCTTGACCAGCTCACATATTGACCCTGATCGGCGAAGGCCTGATAACCGAAGAAGCATCCGATTCCGACGGCCGCGAGGATGAAGAGCACCTCGATGAGGCAGACCATCTTCTGGAGAGGAAGATTCTTGAACAGGAAGATGTTGATGAAGGGAAGGATAGTCGCCAGGAGCGAAACGCAGAAGAGAGGCCAGGTGTACATCACATATCCCGAGGGGGCGCCGTCAGTGGAGACGCCTTCGATCTTGAATCCGAAGGTTGTGAAATTAAGGGAGTAATCCGTGAGTTGCACTTGCCCGAGGGAAGCGAAAGTGAAACACGCCATCATGACGGCGGCTATAAGGAGCAGAACAGACTGCCAGCGTTGAATAACCATCTTAAAAGATTCGATTAAAAAATAAGCGTCGGGTTAAGATATTGCCGCGGCAATACCAACTGCAAAATTAACAAATTTTCCGTATCGCTCCAATTTTTCTAATGATACAGTTCGGATGGAAGAACTGGGAGGAATGGGAATTCAGATATTTTTTGTAATTTTGTATAAACAAGCCAGTAAAGTTTTAGAATGATTTCTATCAATAATCTGTCGGTGGAGTTTTCTGCCCGTCCCCTTTTCGACGATATAAGTTTTGTTATCAATAAGAATGACCGCATTGCCTTGGCCGGCAAGAACGGCGCGGGGAAATCCACAATGCTGAAGATTATAGCAGGTATTGAACAACCGACGTCCGGAACGGTAGCTAAGCCTACGGGACTGACAATCGGGTATCTTCCTCAGCAGATGCAACTTGCGGACGAGACAACAGTCTATGAGGAAACGCGGAAAGCCTTCGGCGACCTCATGTCGCTACAAGAGGAGCTTGACCGAGTCACCAATGAAATAGCCGAACGCACAGATTATGAATCCGAAGAATACTCCCTTCTTCTGGAACGGCTTGACTTCCTTAACGAACGGCTCGCAATAGATGGAGCCGGAAATATGGATGCTGAAATTGAAGCGACTCTGACCGGTCTCGGTTTCAAGAGAGAGGATCTTGTCCGCCCAACGAGTGAATTCTCCGGAGGATGGCGAATGCGAATTGAATTGGCAAAGATACTTCTCCGGCGGCCGGACGTCCTGCTGCTTGACGAGCCAACCAACCACCTTGACATCGAATCAATCCAATGGCTCGAACAGTTCCTTTCGACCAAGGCCAAGGCTGTGGTCCTTGTCAGCCATGACCGGGCATTCCTCGACAATGTGACGCGAAGGACAATTGAAATATCCTGCGGGAAAGCATACGACTACAAAGTCAGTTACACCAAGTTCAAGGAACTTCGTGAGGAAAGGGTCGAACAGCAACGGCGTGCATATGAAAATCAGCAGAAACAGATTGCCGATATCAAAGCATTCATCGAGAGATTCCGATATCAGGCCACGAAGGCCATCCAGGTCCAAAGCCGTATCAAACAGCTTGAGAAGATCATCCCAATTGAAGTCGATGAAGTAGATAACTCTCGTCTACATCTTAAATTTCCACCGGCAGCCCGTTCGGGGGATTTCCCGCTGATAGTGGAAAATGTCGGGAAAGCATATGGCGACCACCAGGTGTTTGACCATGCTGAATTCACTATCCGCCGAGGGGAGAAAGTGGCCTTCGTTGGCAAGAACGGCGAAGGGAAATCCACTCTTGTCAAATGCATCATGGGAGAAATCCCATTCACCGGCAATCTAAAGATCGGACATAATGTCAATATCGGGTATTTTGCCCAGAACCAGGCGCAGCTTCTCGACGGGGAACTGACCGTGTTCGACACGATCGACCGGGTTGCAACCGGGGATTGGCGCACAAAAGTGCGCGACATTCTGGGCGCCTTCATGTTCGGCGGGGAAGCCGCCGACAAGAAAGTGAAGGTCTTGTCGGGAGGAGAGAAAACGCGACTGGCAATGATCAAACTTCTTCTCGAACCTGTCAATTTCCTTATCCTTGACGAGCCGACCAACCATCTGGACATCCCGACCAAGGATATTCTCAAAGAGGCAATCCGCGATTTCAACGGGACAGTGATTTTGGTCAGCCATGACCGTTACTTCCTGGATGGACTTGTCGACAAAGTCTATGAATTCGGAGGAGGAGAAGTGAAGGAAAACTTGGGAGGCATCTACGACTTTCTGAGGAAAAAGCAACTTGCCAGCCTGAAAGAGCTTGAGAAAAGAAACCCTTCGGAATCTTTCGGCGCCCTCCCCTCTCAGGAAATCAAAAAAGATCCTGAGCAGATCTCTGAGTCAAAGTTAAGCTATGCCGAACAGAAGGAACGCCAGAAACAACTGAGCAAAGCAAAGAAAAATCTATCGACGGCGGAGGCGGAAGTGGAGCGTTGCGAAGCTGAGCAGAAAAGATTGGAAGATTTGATAGCAGCCGGGGACGCTTCCACAGACACGTTGGAGGCATACGAAGCTGCGAGGAAGGCTGCAGAGGCAGCCATGGATGCATGGGAAGAAGCCCAAATGAAGGTGGAGGAATTGGAAAACGATTGAGATTCCATCGACTCCGACTAATAACAATAAGAATATCGCTATATGAGTCAGATAAAGAAAGGCCTGAACCAGGCGAACATGGATACAGAAGCAGATCCCCGCGAGGACTTCTATCAATACGCAACGGGAGGCTGGCGAAAGGCCAACCCCATTCCGGCCGAATTTGCAAGCTATGCTGCTTTCACCCAGATTCGAGAGGATGTAAGGACGCAAGTCAGATCCTTGATTGAAGGGCTTGCAGAGGATCCTTCGGCCAAAGAAAAAGATACGATTGCCCAGAAAATCAACGATCTTTATCAGATGGGGCTCGATATGGAGACGCGAAATCGGCTCGGTAACAAACCGATTCTCCCTATTCTGGAGAAGATAAACGCCATCACTCCTGAAAACTTCTTTGAACGGCTTAAGGAACTTTCCCAGGATACATCTATTGGTATCTTTTCTTTCGGAGTCGGGACAGACTTTGCTGACACTGACCGATATACCATGCATATCGGGGAAGGAAGCCTGGGCTTGGGAAGCTATGACTACTACATAGAGAAGAATGATACGAACTCAAAGATTCTTGAAGCATACGAGAAATATGTGAAACGAATCATGGAGTTGGCGGGATATACTCCGGAAGCTGCAGAACGGGTCTGGAAAAATGTGATCAGGATAGAAAATGAAATGGCCCGTCATTTTATGAAGAAAGAGGAGAGCCGGAATCCCCTAAAACTTCATAATCCCCTGAAACTGGAGGAACTTCAAAAGAAATATCCTGTTATCGACTGGCAGGATTTCTTCGACTCGCTCGGCGTTGGAGATGTCGTGAAGGAAGTCAATGTGTTGTCTCCGGGTTATCTTCGGTTCCTGACCGCATGGCTTCCGACTGTAAGTCTTTCCGACTTAAAAGATTATATAGCGTTCCATGCTCTTGCGAATGCCACAGGCGTTCTTTCTGATGATTTCCATGATGCGGATTTCGAATTGTATAGCCGGACAATGTCTGGCACAGAGGAGAAAAAACCTCTCTGGAAACGAGCCATGGCCATTCCGGAATCAATGTTCGGAGAAGCGATAGGGCAATTATATGTGGAGAAATATTTTCCGCAGGAAAACAAGACCTACATGCAGGGGATGGTTGAAAATCTCCGGAAAGCACTCGGCCAGCATATCCGGTCGCTGGAATGGATGGGGGAAGCAACCAAAGAGAAGGCCCTTGACAAACTCTCAAAAATGAGAGTGAAGATTGGCTATCCCGACAAATGGGAAGACTATTCTGAAATTCACATAGACCCGGAGAAGAGTTACCATGACAATGTGCTGGAAGCATCGCGCTGGTATATGCAACGCAACCTGAAACGCCTTCGGGAGAAAGTTGACAAAGACAAATGGCTGATGATGCCACAGACCGTGAATGCCTACTACTCCCCTTCCCGCAATGAGATATGCTTCCCAGCTGGAATTCTACAGCCTCCTTTCTTTGATATGGAAGCGGATGACGCCATAAACTATGGTGGGATCGGAGCCGTCATTGGCCATGAGATGACGCATGGATTTGATGATAGCGGAAGGCATTATGATGCGACCGGGAACCTCTCCCATTGGTGGGATGAAGAAGACGAGAAACGGTTCGAGAAACTTACCTCCGGATTGGTTGATCAATTCAATGCCACGGAGGCTGCTCCCGGAGTCTTTTGTAACGGCAAATTTACACTCGGAGAAAATATCGCTGACCAAGGTGGACTTAGGGTTGCCTTGACGGCCTATCTTGAGAACTGCAAGGAGTCAGCTTCTGTGGAAATAGAAGGGATGACCCCTCTTCAGCGATTCTATCTTTCCAACGGAAGAATATGGGCAGCCAATATTCGGCCGGAGGAAGTGCTGGAAAGAGTGAAGAATGACCCGCACTCGTTGCCGGAGCACCGGGTCAATGTGACGCTGCGCAATCTTGAGCCATTCTTTGAAGCCTTCGGCATCAAGGAAGGCGACAAGATGTTCCGCCCCGAAGAGGAACGGGTTGTGATTTGGTGATAAGTCTGGTATGGAACTTTACGGACTGATAGGGGAAAAACTCGGGCACTCCTTCTCGCAGAGATATTTTCGGCAAAAGTTTGAGCGAGAAGGATTAGAGTGCGATTATGAATTGTTCGAACTTTCGGACATAACCCTCTTACCCGACCTGCTCCGTTCGCATCCAAACCTACGGGGGCTTAATGTCACAATTCCCTATAAGGAGAGCGCGCTCCCCTATCTTGATAGGATAAGCGCCGAGGCACACCAGATAGGAGCCGTAAATACAATCAGGATAGAAAGGGATGGCAAGGGAGTGCCAAGACTCGCGGGTTACAACACTGATGCTGCCGGATTCAGGAAATCGCTTGAAACGCTCCTGGCTCGACGATCGGACATCGCTATTCCTGAAAGGGCTCTAATCCTTGGCACAGGAGGAGCCGCCAAAGCAGCCGCCTATAGTCTTCGATCCATGGGAATTGATCCAACGTTCGTTTCAAGACGCCCTGAAGAAGCAGATGTGAACGGTCCGGTCTTTTCGTACGGTGACTTGACAAAAGAAATAGTGGGAGCCCACCATCTGATTGTCAATGCTACCCCTTGCGGGACTTTTCCCGAGGTTGAGAAAGCGCCACAATTTCCTTATCATCTTCTTGACAATCGGCATATTTGTCATGACCTTGTCTACAATCCCGAGGAGACGAAATTCATGCGATTATGTCGCGAGATGGATTGTCAGGTAAAGAACGGAGCGGAAATGTTGGAAAACCAGGCAGAGCTGTCTTGGGAGTTATGGCAGGGACGGCACTAAACCGGACGAACCCTTTTGTCCCTCTCCTTATCCCTGTGTCGGCCTTTGCCACAGGAATAGGTCTTGCAACGATACTGTCGCTTGGCAACGCAATCAGCCCTAATATCATCATTTATTCTGCAGGCGTCTTAATGATGATAACAGCTATTATCTGGGCTTACGGTTCAAGGAAATCAAAACCATCTGTTAAATTCAGACGACGTCGGCTGAATGACTGGCTGATAGGATTGATGTTTCTTTCCGGGGGAGCTTTTATCGCAGCCCTTAATTCTCCTCTCCTTATTCCTGAGGAAATGCTGCGTCAGATTCATCATGCCTCCGGATGGGTCAGATCCAAATCAACGACCACGGGAGGGGATGTCCTCGAAGTCGAGGTCCATCAACTATCATTAAGAGACGGGAGGAAAATCCCGACCAAAAATCTGAAGATTACACTTCGAACCGATGCAACGGAAGCGGGCATTGATGACCTAATTGTGTTTCCGAGCCCGCTTCTTCTAAACGCGGATGCAGCAAACAGCTTCAATCAAGGATGGGCAAAGAGGAAACGCTTGGCAGGAGAAGTTTATTCGGCAAGGCCATTCGGAACGGATATCCATATTTATGGGAAGGACCAATCATTGATAGGATTCGCGTCCGGGCTCCGGAACAACATAGAAAGGAGGATTGAATTATCCGGACTTCAGCGGGAAACTCGCCACTTTATCATCACTTTGCTGCTTGGCAACCGGGAATACCTTCATCCTGAAAAGCGCGACCTGTTTTCGGCCACCGGGCTGGCACACATCATTGCATTGAGCGGACTTCATGTAGGAATAATTGCCGGTCTCGTTCTCCTGCTACTGTTTCCGATGAATTTTGCCGGATTATATAAATGGCGACTCGGGCTGACAATCCTACTGCTGTTTGGATATGGATTGCTAACGGGATGGTATTATTCGACCGTCAGAAGCCTAATAATGATGGGGTGTGTTGCGGCCGGAATCATTCTTCAGCGCAAGAACTCCGCCTGGAATGCTTTGCTATTCTCCGCCCTGATAATTCTTTCAATCTGGCCGCAGGCATTGTTCGACATTGGCTTTATCCTCAGTTTTACATGCGTCGCTTCTTTGCTCTTCTTTACGAGGCCTCTCAATCCTTTTGACCATCGGACCCATCCTACGGCGTATAAGATTGCTGCCACGCTGCTGGCCACCGTTGTGACAACATTTACCACATGGGTAATTTCCGGCTATGCATTCGGCTCTTTCCCCCTACAATTCCTTCCGGCCAATCTTGTTGTTCTGCCCCTTCTTCCGGCTTATGTGACAATGGTTCTTCTTGCTCTGATTTTGGAGTCGATTCCCTTGATTGGACATTTACTAATACGATTGACCGACTCCTGTTTTGATTATCTCATCAAATTCCTTTCCTTATTCGGGGATGGCGGGGAATCGGTTCTGCCCGTAAATGTCCAGTTCTTTCACGCCGTTATTTGGATTTTGGGAGTCATTCTTCTCGTCTATTATCTGAATGCGAGTCGAAGAAAGGGAGTATTGATAAGCGGAGCTTGCCTGTTTGGGGTGGTTATCCTTTTGGTATCGGTTCCAAGTATTGCGGACGCCGAAACCGAGAGCCGGGAAATGATGATTTGCAATTATCATTACAATACGCTTCTCAAAATCAAGGAGGGGGAAAAAGAACGGAGCATTGACCTAAGCACGTCCACTCTAAAAACCTACACATCAGGGATGGGGACCATCGGCTGTCTGGCCGGACAATATCTCCCTACGGATTCCCTTCCAAAATTAGACTGGGTCATCCTCACACGCGGCTGTAAACATGGCCCCGCAAATCTTCTCAAAGTGGGGTTGATATCTCGGGAATCGATTATTGTTATCCATCCGATGATTAGCCGGGAAGATGAACAGGCCATAATCGCCGAAGCAGATTCCTTAGGCATTGCGACACATTCCTTAAGGTCGAAGCCCCTTAGAATCAAAACCGGGGATACCCGATAATGACCATTCTATTAATCCTTATCGCGCAAGGGAGACATTGACAGAGATTCCGTAATTGGAGTTGCTCGTCGGATAGCTTGAATTGGATACGAGCGGCGTGTTCGTCTGATGATCAAAGAACGCATTGAGCGTGATTCTCTTGCTCAGGATATAGGAGGCCATGAAGTTGATCGAGAATGTGCTCGTTCCCTGGGTTGCTTGCGTATAAGCGGTCTCAATCCGACGAATCAGCGACTGATTATTGGCATATGAAAGGTCAAGGTTGAGCGACAAATCATTTGAGACATTTCCCTGTTTAGAACCGATTTTGATCACCTTGTTGAAATCTGCAATCTTAAATCCGGCGCCAATCTGAAGCTGTTTGCTTGTGGTCTCCACAATCTGACCGGCGGATGTGTTCAGATTGAGCGTTCTGGAGTCACGATATTCAGCGTTGAATGTAAGGTCGTTGAAGAGCGTGAACTTCACTCCGATCAACGGAGCAAATTTCTCCGTGATTCCAACTGAGGAGATGTTGTAAGGAGAGGACGGGATTGGTTTCTGAGTCATTTCATCGAGAACGAAGCCACGCTCACCTTCTCCAATACCTACCCAGTTCATATAGCTTGTATAGGAACCGACATTGTAGGTGCACTGATAAGCATGGGAGATCGTGAAGCTCTTGAACCATTTCCGCATATTGCCGAGATTGATGAAGCCATCGTAGGTTACGCGCCAGTTAGGCCTCATCGAGGAGAGACCGGGGAACATCGACAATGAAACCCTCTCAGGATTCTGGCCGGAATAAGCTGCAATGAACGCCGGGATGAGGATGTCGCTCCCCGTAAGGCTGGCGCTTCCCTCTGCAGGATTATAAGGAAGGCCTGCCAGGTCGTTCCCCTCCATAAAGCCCGTGGAGGGATAGATTGAGCCAAGATAAGAGGACTCCACTCTTCCGGCAATTGTCGGGATATACTCAAGGAATTTGCTGAAGGCTTCAGAGGCGTATCCATCCTGAGCCTTTGGGTTGCGAAGCGATGTGGCCAGAGCCCAATGTGTGCGCACATAACTGCCGCTATAGACTGTCGGCATTCCCGCATACATGAACTGCATCTGCTCCGAGCGGCTGTCAGTCAAATTGGAGGTAAGGACAATCTTAAGGCCTCTGACAGGCTCAAGGGTCAGTTCAAAATTAAATTCATTTGACTTGCTCCACAATGCCGGAGAGATCTGCTCAGTGTCCGTTATCAGCCACCCTCGGTCGAGAGCCTTGTCAACATAGTTCTTGTCGTAGAAACCGAATGCAAAGTCCAGGCCGGGCGACATCGGGCCGTAATCCGTGGATTGGCCGAAGACATTCCCGATATTCGGGCAGAACAAGGGAAGGTTGAGCGAATGGCTGGAGCGCCACCTGAAAGAAGCCGATCGGGTCATCATAAGGAAACGCAAAGCATGGTCAGCAAAATCGCTGGCGGCCACATTGCTCTTCTTCTTAGCTTCGGATATCGTTATTTTCAGACTTCGGGAGCCTGTATCCGTGATTTGGATTGTATTCTCGTCAATGACTTTATAGTTGACCTTTGTCGGTTTGCCATTTGAAGAGGCGGCGAACCGGATCTTCTTCGTCTTCAGATTATGCTTGACAAGAGTAGCCGTATCCGAGAGGGTTACAGCACGTTCAAATTTCTTGGTCTTGTTCTTCGCGCCCCCGTCATCCTTAGAAGACTCGTCGTTCTTACCTTTGGAATTGCGGCCCTTGGCATTATTGTTGCGCGCTGAGTTGGATCCGGAGAAGCGTTTGTTGATTCTCTGGAGATATTTCGATTTATTGTAAAGGGTCTCAAAATTTAATCTCGCATCGGCATTCCAGGAACTCTGGTTCTGTATGGAATTCCCAAGATAGAGATCGTCTACGGTTGCGCCGCGATCCCAACGATAAGTGGAGTTATAGCTGACGGAACCGGTCAGATAATCGAGGAATCCGATTTTATTGAAAGGCGCCTTATAGGTTCCGGAGAAGGTCTGATTATAAGCCCATGGAGTTCCGAGGGTCTTGATAGAAGACAACACCGTATCCTTCCACTGTTGGTAGAGATCCGGGAAAAGACGCTTGTTGACCGCGCCGACCGTTTCCTCAATACGTGCAGACGTATTGGAGGCGAAAGAGAGGGAGAGAGATTTGATGAGGTTCCAGGTTATTGAGAGCTGGCGATCCCATGTGAAATTCTTACTTACCTGGACGGGAAGACGGAAATCGACATCAGCTTCCGAACGGGTCTGCTGCTCATAGTAATGGCGGTTCATTCCCGTATAGAAGGTCAGATTGTTGAAGAGCCAGTTGATTTCCCATTCCTTGAAGAACTTCGTTGTCTTCCCCTTCCCTTTCAGGCCGGCAAATGGCTTCAGGGGTTTGATGATTGGAGTGTAGGAATATTGGAATGAACCGCGATAGTCGGACGTGTTTTCATATTCCGTTGTCGGGTCAAGATTCTTCTGCTTGTTGAAAGAGAAGGTCAACGTGAAGTTTGAGGGATCCCAGGGCATCGGGGTCTTGCTCTGAACGTTGAAACGGAAATTAGAGATAGAGAAACTTTCCGTAGTCTTCTTGGTGATGGAATAGTTCTTAATTGAATCGCGTTCCTGCTTGGTAGCGGCCGCGTCGAGAGCATCAGCCAAGAGAATATCCTGGTCGAGGGGGTTGTACTTGGGCGTGGTTGTTTCCTGGGATCTGGAGTAATAGATCGGAGAGGATAACTTAGCCTTTTCAGGGAGGAACTTACCCAAATCCCCCTGAACAGTGACATTATATTGATCGTACGTATCGAGGCGACGGGAAGAGAGTCCTTGATCGACATTTCCGAATCCATCTGTTTCACGATGCATGGAGAAATTCACCATGGCCAGGTCCGAGAGGCCAAGAGAGGCATTAGCATTAAGAGCCCAGCCGCCTTCCTCATTGAAATCGGTCACTTTGAGTTCGTTGACCCAGATAGTTCCATCCTTTACTGAATTTGAGCGGTTACGTATACCTATCAACATGACGCGCACGTCGCTGAGGCTGGGATTGCCCAAGACAGAAGCAGTGTTCCTCGGATTGTCCGGATCCTGCTCGGAATAAAGGATTGTGTAACCAACGCCCTCAGCTCCCTGACTCTTGTCACGGTTGCGGGCCGTCTTAACCGAAGTCAGAAGGTCGAGAGGAAGATCGAGTCGGTTATCATTTGGCCAGACGATTGCACGGTCGGCCGAATTGAAGTTATTGTAATTTCCCGGGGGAGTCAACTGCAGAGGAATCTCATACTCATAATAGTTGTTCTTGACATCGGAACCAAGCCTGATGAAAAGCGACAGATCGCCATTCTTGAGGTCGGTATGATTGTCAATCAGGGCCTCAGCATGAGTCCACATCTGAAGGCGTTTGTAGATACGGAGATCGACCTGAGTATTCTTGTAAATACCGCGCGCGTCGCCGGGCTGAAGACCTGTCACCTTCAGAGAGAGCGACTGTTCATTCAGCTGAGTGGCCTGAGCTGCACCCGGGTCCTGGATGCGGTCAACACCGGGAGGAAGAACATAATTCACGGGCGTGCGGCCGGCATTTTCCTCGATATTGACAACAGACATGTCGAGTTCTCCCTCTGCAGGAGCATCGTTCCGGCTATTGAGGTTAAAGGCGTAATCGCGCCATTCACCACGAACGAGTTCCAGAGTGGCAAACCGGAGATGGGTAGTCTGCTTGAAGCCGGTCATGAACATACGAGCGAAGCGGACTGTAGAGAAATCGTTGATCCCTCCGACAACCTTATCCGGAGAACTGAGAGGCACCTTGAACTGATACCATACGACAGTCTGGTTCCCTTCGACAGTAGGAACTGTGGAGACTTGCTTGTCTGTTATGTAATTCTTTCCAACTTCCAGATCTTCAGGGCGAAGAGAGACCTTATACTGGAAATAGCGTTCATACTCATTCAGAGTATTATCCTGATTTATGTCCTCGACATCCGGGACTGCACGCGCCGATTGATATTGGGGATTATCCGACTGGTCGGGAGAAAGGGAGTTTCCTTCAACGCCATTATAACGCTTATATCTTTCGAGGACGCCAGCCTTGACTTCATCATAATAGGCTGAGCGGTAGAAATGATAATTATCGCCCGCAGGGTCATTCATTGCCGAGAAGGGATTCTCCTGCATGGCGGCAATGGTTGTCGCGGGGAGCTTAGCGCGAAGTTTATCCAAATACTCCTTATAGGAGCTGAAATTATACTCCATCTCATTGGGAAGGCCATCAAGACCGACGTCCTGGAGAAGACGGGCATCATTGGTATTCTCGAAGGCGTAAGTCAAGGAGTTCTGGCGCGAGACGCGTCCCCAATTTGTTTCTGTGAGCCACTCGGAATTGCCATCAACAGGCATTCCGTTCTCATAGCTCTTCATACCGTCCTTGAGGATATCCTCGCTAATTTCACCAAAATTGAAATATAGGTCGCCACCCTCCTGATTCGGGTTATCCGGATCCAGGAAGGGATCCATCAGCCAGAACTGGAGGTATTCGACATTGGAGGATTCAAAGTTGGTGTTGTCCATCTTGCGCATGATTCCGCCCCAGCGGCGTTCCGGGTTGAGAAGGGAACCATCGGCAGCTATATTTTCTGCATCAAGGTTATAGGGACCTCTCTCGGTCGGATAGAATGATAGATTCAGCGTCTGAATCCAATTGGCCTCGCCATAGGAAAGATCGCGGTAGGGATAAAGTTCGCTTACGGTCACCTCGCGCACATAGGGATTTGCCATCTGATGAGGGTCATTCTTCAGATAGCCGGGCAGCATATTGGAATTACGCTGGGTCCAAATGCGGTCGATATAATACCAGGAAAGGAGTGCGCGGTTTTTGCCATAGTCCACGTTGTCGCTCAGCCCGGCCTCCGGGAAAAGCGCGTCAGCCCCCGGATCGTAGGGGGTCGATGAGAGGAACCAAGAATATGGAGAACGGAGGTCTATGCCGGTCTGGGTAGCTTCAAAATCATCCAGATAACTTGAGCCGGCGGCGCTCCCACTTTTCTGTTTTGCAGGAATGAGTTGGGCAAATTCGGCATTGACATTGAACGTAGAGGGGGCTGTGGCATTGACGGTAGGAATCTTGTTGACCAGATTGGTCAGCCACATGAACTCTTTATTGTAAGACAGATTGAGTCCCCACATTGTATTGTTGATGACCTCGTCGCCGATGTTGACCTTTTCGGTAAGTGCCTTTTCAGAGAAGTGGAGCAAAGTTGCTCCCACAGTCAGATTCTTGTTGAACCGATATTGCGCATCGAGTCCCATGAGGGTCTTTCGTTGCAAGGAGAACAGGGACTGGTTCTCGAGAGTGACGCTCACGTTAGTCCCCGAGTCAATAATGCTCTGGTTGGTGATCGTCACGATACCCATGGAGTAGTCCACAGTATAGTCTGAATTTTCCGTCAGGACGACACCTCCGGCCATAACGACAACCGACCCCCTGGGGACGTTCATTGCGTTCAATCGAATCTGAGCACCGTTGGAAGCCTGATACTCCCCTATCAAGGAGAACTTATTCTTATCCGCAAACTGCTGAGCGACAACAAGCGTCGAGTCGTACAATTCCTTATAAACATACTGAGCGGCGATAGCGGGATCCCCTATCTTTGATTCAAGGTGACGTCCAAAGGGCTCAGCGACAGGGAAGATTATTCGGCCTTGCTGGGACTGCACCGTATAGCCTTCAATATAATCGAAGAAACCATCGGAATTAGATTCCTGGTTGGAGTCAATTCGGTCAAGATTCATCAACTGAAGCAGAGGAACATTCGAAACTCCGGGGACAGGCAGGAAACTGATTTCTGTTCCTGTCGTATCGGATAGATACTTGATATTCATCTTGAAGTTCTTGCTCTGCAACTGGTATGCGCCGAGGGAGTAGATGTTTTTCATCATCAGCTTCCACATTGGCAACTTCGGAGAGACGGTAGTTGCACGTAGCATCTTCAGATAGATGGACTCAGTCGTATTTGTCACATCGCCCGAGAACTCGCCGACCTGATAGACCTTTCCGCCGAGCGTATATTCATAGGCTACGGCGAGCACTTCGTCTGTGTTCAAAGCAGACTTCAGGGAAATATATCCGAGGTCGGAATTGAGGGTATATTCGGAACTGCTGAGCAAACGGGCGCTTTCCACTTTCTCATAGTCGCGGCCTCCCTCTATCCCATAAGCGCGCAGAGGCTCCAGAACCTGCGTCACCTGGTTGATGTTGCGGGCTCCGGGATACTCACTCTTTATGACTTCAAGAAGGTCGTTCGACTGATTGGAGGGATTGTCGAAACTATGGTTGGGAATCCAGAAATCGCTTGCGAGACGACTGTTTTCGCCAAGGTCCATGAATCCCACGAAGTTTCGAGACTCGCTATAGTTGCTGTTTTTGTTGGTTATCCAGACTTCGATGCGAGTGATTTTTATACCGGAAGAAACATAAGGCAACCGGGCCGCGAACTTGTCGTAGTTATCATAGAAATATTGCGCCAGGAAGAAATGTCGGTTGGCATCATAGTTGTCACACTTGACACTGAATTTTGTGGACTGGACACCACCTTGTGTAGAGACAGTCTTAGACTCGGAATTCTGTTGGGAGAGAAGGCCTGTCAGGGTCAGCTTTCCAAACTGAAGCTTGGTTTTGAAACCGAAAAGAGCCGTACCTCCACGGATGAGGCTTGAACCGGTGGTCATGCTTACATTTCCGGCTTCAATATTCTTTATTATCTCATCTTCCTTTCCTTCATAATTCAGGCGGAGATTCTTGGAATCGAAATCGAACGTAGCATCCGTGTTGTAGGTCATGTTGAACTTCAGCTTATCGCCTACGGACGCATTGATTGTGGCCTGAATTTTCTGGTCGAAATCAAAATATGTTTTCCTTCTGTTCTTGAGCGAAAGGGCCGGGTTCTCGGTCTTGTTGCTCTTGATGCCCATTGAAAGCTGGATTGAGCCCTGGGTCTGCAGACGGACTCCACCCGGGCCAAACACTTTCTCAAGCGGACCAAGGGCAAAGTTCATGTCAAGGATATTGAACGGTTCCTTATCCTTCTGGGTATAGCTTTCCGTATTCTTCTCCTTGAAATAGCCAAAAAGGTCCTGACGCATCATCATCTTGGCATATTCCTCGGCCGTGATCATATAAGGAATGTCGATCACACGGTCGCCGATCATTGTCCGGAGCATATACATCCCGGTTGCGGGATCGTAGATGGCTTCCGTCTTCAGATTAGAGGGATTTCGGAGGTCGGCCGGATATTCCCCGGGGTGCACATCGGAGAAATCGCGTGGAACGGTAGGGCGAACCGGGGAAAGGAGATCCACGGAATCGTGAGAAGGGCTCTCATGCTCGGCCGGCGGGGCCGGGGGCTTCAGTTCACTTTTATAATATTGCGCCCGACCGCCGAGAGCGACCCAGGAAAGAAGGGCCGTCACTGCAGTCAGCACAACAATACGGGTTGTATGGCGCAATTTTTTTAGCATGTCAAAGCATTGTGAGGGCCTGCTTGATGGCCTGCTCTGTGGTCAGTCCGGGAGTTGCGGAGAAAAGCTTGCGTAAAACCTTCTCCGTCTGGGGGGCGGCAAATCCCAACATAATCAGGGCCGCCTTTGCATCATCATAGGTTTCAGATGCCTGTGTATTGCTTATTAACGCCTCCCCTGTTACTTTTATTTTGTCTTTCAAATCGACGAGTATTCTCTGAGCTGTCTTTGCCCCAATCCCCTTGACAGCCTTCAAGGAGGAGACGTTGCCTGCCGCTATGGCATCCTCGAGCTGAGCCGAAGATAGGGAACTGAGAATGAGTCTGGCCGTGTTGGGACCTACCCCGCTGACTCCAATCAAGAGGCGGAATAATTCTCGGCTCCGCTTGCTTATGAAACCAAAAAGGACATGGGCGTCCTCACGAATTGACTCGTGGACATAGAGCTTAACTTCTTTCCGGGAAGAAATCTCGGGATAATCAATAAGGGTGATGTTAATTTCGTAACCGAGGCCGCCGCAGTCAATGACGACATAAGTCGGCGTAAGTTCAGCTACGTTTCCGATAATGTAATCAAGCATGATGTCAATTCGAATAGTTCAAAAGTAAGGCTCCACCTCCTAATTATATTGTCGGGATACTCGCTACCGAAATCATATCCGAGGCGAACCATATCTAATAAACGGAGAAAAGCAGCGTTTCATTTATGGCGAGTTGAATTTTATTGACGATATCCATATCAATAAATTACATGAGTTTAAATCAATCATATAATTCCCCTCTTCTGGATGCCGCCGTTGCGGAGCTGGCGAAGTTGCCGGGTATTGGGAGGAAAACAGCCCTCCGGCTGGCCCTTCATCTGCTTCGGAAAGAACCCGAAACTGCCATTTCCTTAGGCCAATCTATCATTGACATGCGGGAGGGAATCCGATACTGTACAGTATGCCACAATATCACTGATGAAGAAGTTTGCCCGATCTGCTCTGACCCGAGGAGGGATCATGCAAGCGTATGCGTGGTGGAAAACGTAAAGGATGTCCTGACTATTGAATCCACACATGCGCATCATGGGCTATACCATGTGCTCGGAGGATTAATTTCCCCACTCGACGGAATAACTCCTTCTGATCTTGAGATAGATTCGCTCGTGGAAAGAGTGGAAAGGGAAAAAGTGGATGAGGTCATCCTCGCGCTAAACCCTACCATGGAGGGGGATACTACCAACTTCTACATATACAGGAAGCTCATGCATCTTCCTGTCAAAGTCACTATGCTTGCCCGCGGCCTCGCCATCGGGAACGAACTTGAGTATACAGACGAACTGACGCTCGGAAGGTCTATCCAGAATCGTCTCCCCTTCTCCGACACGTTTAACCAAGAAAGCTAATTCTTTCCCATGATAAGCGAACTCCAGCAAGATGAAGGACAGATAAGATTCCGTGCCATTGAAAGGGAGGACACAGATTATATCCTGGAAGTTGAGAACGACCGGACGCAATGGCCGGACAACGGGATAATGGCTCCATGGTCGAGAACCCGGATTGAGGAATATGTGTCCAACTACTCAACCGATCCCTATTCAGAGGGCCAGTTAAGATTAATGGTCGTCGACAGCAATGGGATAAGAGTGGGAATCGCCGACCTTTATGAAATCAATCCCCTCTCGCGAAATGCACTCACTGCGATCTATATTACCCCGCGCGAACGTGGAAAGGGACTGGGGGAACAGGCTGTAACAATGTTATGCCAATATGCTCACGACTATCTGGGTCTCAGAACGCTCGGGGCACGCATCGCCTCGACAAATCCCGCGAGCGTCCGGATGTTCCAGAAGGCCGGATTTGATATTTCAGGAAGGTTGAAGGATTGGCTATTGGTCAGGAACCAACCGACAGACTTGGTTATAATGCAGAAGCTAATGGAATAAATGCAGAAGCTAATGGAATAAAAAGGAACTGCTCTTAGCATCCCGACATGATAA
>CAYZQA010000002.1:0-2384 GCA_964480745.1 uncultured Sangeribacter sp.
CATAACCCCATTTCTTGCATACCTCCAGTTCTATTTATCTGGTAAGTTCTTTGTTGATAGGGTGAAGAAAATGAATCTGGGAGCAAATCAGGTTTCGATGGATAAGACAGTATCTTTCAAAAGCACTGACCATCAACAAAATACCCCCCCCCATTCCCAAACATATCGGTAACGAATCTCTCAGATAATCGGATGGCAGATGCTTCCGTTTCCACTAATTCTGTTACGGTAGAAGACAATAACGATTCTACGACCGAGAAGAATTTTAATACAGTGGCACTGTTGATTTTTCTTGGTTTGTCAGTGGGAATTATGATTCTAGCTCTTGTGGCGAGTGGAAGTTAGTTTACGTAGCGAGGAATTGTTATTCAAACAATTCCTCGCTGATTAAGGAAGCATAACCGATGTTTATAGCCGTGGAGCTTGAGATATTAACAGCTGTAGATAAACAAATAATTAGATTATCCAGATAACTATGCTGAAGAAGCTAAACATGAAGTCGATGAAGTTGCCGGCGTTGTCGGATCTGGCAGCTTTTGGGGATAACTATAGTCCGGCAAAGTTGTTTGATAAGATTTCATCGACTGCTAAGAAGGCGGGCGTGAAGACGGTTTACTCCGCTCTGTTACTTTATTATGCCCTTCTCGATGGAAACGTGAGCCTTTTGGATAAGGCTATGGTCGTTGGTGCGTTAGGCTATTTTATTCTCCCTGTGGATGTCCTTCCCGATATTCTGCCCGGCGGTTTCATTGATGATCTTGGTCTGTTGGTTAAGACCTTAAAGAGCATCTGGAAGTCCATCACGGCTGAGACCCGCAAGAAAGCCCTCGAAAGACTGAAGACGTGGTTCCCATCCGTGAATGAAAGTGATTTAGATTTATTTTCAGACAATAACTAATTTACTGACCAATGAATATCTACGCTTCTTTTGAGGAGATTAAGGAGTATGTCGAGGCTCATTATGGGCTGAGTCTTGATTTCAAGGCGAAGTCGCCGAAGGAGATTACGATTTCCTATGAACCGAAGGGTTTCCTTAAGATTGCGAGGACTTCGGTGGAGATCGGGATAGATACGGTGGGTAGCAATTTTATTGTGCTTTACTATGTTGCCGGGTTGGCTAAGGATCTGGTGATTAGCGGAGCACTGAAGTTCCTGCGCCACCGTTACCCGGAGTTGGAGGATGCACTGATTTCTGAGCCGGACAATCGGATTCGCGTTGATCTTTCGCGTATCCCTCAGGCTAAGCCTGTACTGAAGACCATCGCCCTGAACGACATCCGCTTCGATGATTCGGGAGTTGTCGTCTCTTTCAGCTTGAAATGAGGGGCTTCGCAATAGACTGAATGACCACAAGACCAATTATCTGAGAATGAGTTTATGAACCCAATCAAGAAAGCAATGTTGGCCGTGGCGGCGCTCGCGGCGTGCCTGGCTGTTTCCGCGCAGAGTTATCGATTAGAGGGGAAGGTTGGCGATCAGTACCCTATCGTCATTGAGTTGCAGGAGGAGGGGAACGGGCTGTTTTCAGGACGGTATGCCTACCAGTCCACGCTCCGCAAGCAGGGGGATGTGCCTTGCTCATGGCTGTCGATACGGCCCAGTTCGGATGAGCCCTATTGGAAGTGGATCGTCCGCGATTGCAAGAAGCAGGTGGTGGAGACATGGTACGGGCCCAATTTTGCTGACCGCCAGTTTCTCACGGCTAGGCTGCAGAATGCTAAGGGGCGCACCTACGATGTGACGGCCGCCGTGGCCGGGCAGAAGAATGCCAAGCAACCGCTGACGGGCTATTTCCGTCAACATCTCGGCGGCACGCCGTCGGAGTTCGGCCTGTTCAAGGAGAGCAGGGTCGATACGCGACTTTCGCAGCTGATGGGGATTATGAACTATCTTGAGTTTCAGGATATCTATCAGGTGCAGGGGCCGATGGAGTACCATGACGGCATGTTCTGGGGCTGGGGATTTAAGGCTCACCAGTGCTGCGATCCGGCGGCGGTCTGGGCATACGACACGTATGCGAATGCCTTCTATGTTTGGGTCAGGATGAACGAGCGGGACTACTGGTGGTCCGAGGCGGGGGAGGTCCCGCTGAAGTTTGTGGGCGTGGTTCAGGACCAGTTCGGAGGGCTCTGAGTTCGGACTTTGTCCGAACCACAATCTGGCTGCGGCGAGCCGCAGCCAGGGGACCAGCGGAAACATATTTGAGGCCCGATGGGCCTCGCACAATGGACGCGATTTATCGCGTCCTTTCTGCAGGAGGTTACGTGTATCCCAATTCGTCTGTTTGCTTTGGAGGGAAACTTGTGTTATCTTTGCTGAAAAGTTATTCTTTAGCAATCATGGGCGTTAACATTCAGTTCTCTCAATCCTATTTTTGGCTTAAT
>CAYZQA010000002.1:2484-67841 GCA_964480745.1 uncultured Sangeribacter sp.
TTTAGCAATCATGGGCGTTAACATTCAGTTCTCTCAATCCTATTTTTGGCTTAATTCCTGGATTCTGGCTAATATTATTCAACTCGCTACGCAAGATTTCTGCGATAGATTCGTGGATTATCGGCTTGATCCCGGGCGACGTCTTTATGATCAGATGACAATGGCTGCCCGCTGCGGAGTGGCTAATATTGCCGAGGGGTCAGCGCGTCATTCCACATCCATTGAGACGGAAATGAGGTTGCTGGATGTGGCACGGGCAAGCTTTGACGAACTACAAGGAGATGTGTTCAATTTTCTTCTGAGAAAGAGAGCCGAAGTATGGCCAATTGGGAATAAGGATAGGGAGGCAATCTGGCAAATCAGGCTCGATCCCCCCGCTTATTCCAACAGCTATCTTCACGACGCCGCCGAGCACATATTGTCTCAACTGGACAAATTTTCTCCTTGGTTGACGCATGATAATCCGGAAATTGTAGCCAATGCCTTGTTGATATTGTGTGTTAGGGAAAACAGAATGCTTCAGAGCCAACTCGAATCTCAGTTGCAGCTTTTTCGTAAAAGTGGGGGCTTTACGGAGAATATGACAGCCGAAAGGCTGGAAGCCCGCAGAGAAAGAGCTTCTAATGAGGGCGCCCCGAGCTGCCCGGTTTGTGGCAAACCGATGTTGAAAAGGATGCAACGGAAGGGAGAGAACCAGGGACGCGAGTTCTGGGGCTGCAGCGATTACCCGCGTTGCAACGGGACGAGGAGGATTTAATTGGGGGATTTTATCGAGATTTATCAGGATTAATCAGGATTAATCTTGATTTATCGGGATTAATCTTGATTTATCTTGATTAATCTTGATTAATCGGGATTTATCAGGCTTAATCTTGATTTATCGGGATTTATCAGGCTTAATCTTGAATTATCGGGATTATCCAAATAATTTTTCGTTATGGTTTCAGTTATCGTTGTGACATATAATCAGGAGGGGACGATCGCCCGGACCCTCGATTCCATCCTTTCGCAGAAGTTTGACGGACCGTTCGAGATCGTTGTCGGCGACGATTGTTCGTCCGACCGGACTTCCGATATTTGTCGCGATTATGCGGCCCGTTTTCCGAAGATTATCCGCTATTTCCGGCGCGACAGGAATCTCGGCGTGGTCAGGAATTATTTCCAGTGCCTCGCCGATTGCCGAGGTAAGTTTGTGGCCGATTGCGCGGGGGATGATTTCTGGGTGGACCGCTACAAGCTGAAGAAGCAGCGTGATCTTCTCCTTTCCAATCCCGCCATTTCGATTGTCCACACCGCCTGGAACAGTTGCGCACCCGACGGCAGCAACCCTCAGCCCGGCTTGTCGCGCGATGTGCGCGCCCGAATACCGGCCATCTCCCTCAAGGGCACGTCGGTCGGCGCTATCCTCGGCCGGAAGCCGGAGGCGACGATCCATCTTTGCTCGGCGATGTACCGCAAGTCGCTCATCGACCGGGAGATCGAAGATCATCCCGAGCTATTTGTCTCAGACGATTATTCATGCGAGGATCTCCAGATCATCGTGGCCATGGCAGCTCGTGGGTCTGTGGCCTACCTGCCGGAGGTGACGCTCTACTATAGCGTCGCGCCCGATTCGGTCTCGCATCAGACGGATTTCCGGAAAAAATACCGGCAGGTACGGGGGAATCTGATCCTCACCGAGCGGCTTCGCCAGCATTTCGGCATTGACCCGGCGGTCGTGGCGGACTATTATTCCCGGACGGCTGATTATCTTGAGGCGCAGGTATTTCATGCCGGGGATGAGGCATTGCTTGCCGATAGCCGGGAACTGATCGCCTCCTTGCCGATTGAGGGGAAACGGTCGCGAAAGGGTGCGCTCCGCCGCAGCCTGATGGGGAACCCCGCGCTCTGGAAGCTTTCGCGCCGCCTGTTCGGCAAGAAAGAGAGTCGATAAGGCAGGGCGGCTGGTAAAACAGGGACGCGATGTATCGCGTCCCTACTCTGGCTGGAATGTCTTTGTGGTTGTTTCGCGGGGATGGATTTGCAATAATCGGCGGGATGTGCTATTTTTGTGGTTTAATTGGGATGGGAGCGCGCCGGTCGATACGGCGGTTACCCTCACTCCCTCCACATTCCCGAAGATTAGCCGATGAAAATTCTTACTAATAAAGATATTAAGGCCTTGAAGACGGCCACGTGCGAGGCCCAGAATATTAGCTCTATCGATCTGATGGAGCGTATCGCCTCCGTCGTCAGCGTCGAGGTCATCTCCCGGTTCCTCCCCAGCCAGCGGATTGTCGTCGTGGCCGGACCGGGCAATAACGGCGGCGACGCACTCGCCACCGCCCGGATGCTTTTCGAGCAGGGCTACCGCAAGGTCGAAGTCTTCCTTTTCAATGTCTCCGACCGCCTCAGCCACGATTGCGACGAGGAACGCAAGAAACTGCTCACAGTCGACGGCATCGATTTCACCGAAATCCGCCGCGAGTTCACCCCTCCCTACCTCGGGAAGAATGATGTCGTGATCGACGGACTCTTCGGCGCCGGATTGAAGGATGGCCTGAAGGGTGGCTTCATGATGCTCGCCCGTTATATCAACGATTCCGGCGCGTATGTAATCTCAATCGATCTCCCTTCCGGCCTGATGGGGGAGAGCAACCAGAACAATAATCTCCGCGATGTCATTCACGCCAATCTGACGCTGACCTTCCAACTGCCCCGCCTTTCGTTCTTCTTCAAGGAGAATTCGGAAGTGCTTGGCGAATGGAAGCTCATAGACATTGACCTCGATCAGGACGCGATAAGGAACGTGGAGTCTGACTATTACGTCATCGACGCCAAGAATGTCGCTCCGCTCCTCCGCAAGCGCGACCCCTTCACGGCCAAGCGCGACTACGGTTCGACGCTCCTTTTCGCCGGCTCCACCGGCATGATGGGCGCCGCCGTGATGTCCGCCCGCGCTGTGCTCAAGACCGGCGCCGGGCTCTGCACGGTCCATTCCGCCAGCCGCGGCTTGCAGATATTGCAGACCGCCGTGCCGGAAGCTATGTTCGAGCCCGACCGCAACGAGCATATAATCACGGACATGCGCCTCCATCATAACCATCAGGTTGTGGCGGTCGGCCCCGGAATCGGTACGCATGAGAGCACAATCAACGCCCTCAACTCGCTGCTTCAGAACACGACCGCACCCCTCGTGCTCGATGCCGACGCATTGAACTGTATCGCCCAACGCCCCGAAATGCTGACGCTCCTCCCCCCGAAGACCATCATCACCCCCCATATCGGCGAGTTCGACCGTCTCTTCGGCGAACATCTATATGGCGAGGAACGCGTCGCAACGGCCGTCAAGATGGCCCGCCATTACAATATAAACATTGTCCTCAAGGGGCATTATTCGGTTGTTGTCCGTCCGACAGGGCGCGTCTGCTTCAACATGACCGGTAACCCGGGAATGGCCACAGCCGGCAGCGGCGACGTACTGACCGGAATCATCGCCTCCTTCCTCTCCCAGGGCTACGCGCCGGAATATGCCGCCACAATCGGGGTCTATATCCACGGCCTCGCCGGAGATATGGCCGCCGAGGAAGTCGGCGAGTTCGGGCTTACGGCTTCCGACATCGTCAACTGGTCGGGCCGCGCAATCAGGGAGGTGCTCAACCGTTCTCCAAAACTTTTCTAAATCTCCTCGCTATGAAAAGAATAATCTCAATCCTGACGCTTATTGCCGGTGTTTCATTCGGGAGCTTCAGCCAGCAGACAAAGATCCTGACCGCCGAGAAGCATAACGAATATGGGCTTGTCTATACGCTGCCGACAACGGCGTTGCGAATCGACGTGACGGCGCGGCGGACCGTAAATGTCGCCGGGCCTTATTACCGCTACGCCAAGAAATATATCGGCACGGATAAAGTCATCGCCAACGATTACGAACAATGGGCGATAACCGACCTGCAGGTGACCCCCTACGGAATCCCTGATCCGGAATCGCGCTACCTCATGCAGCTTAAGCCGGGGGCCCTGACCTGGATTTGCGTCGACAATGACGGGATGCTTCTGTCGATCAACACTGAATCCGAAGCCCCTTCGCTTCCGGCCGTCGCGTCCGATACGAAAGCGGCTCCGATTAATGAAAAGGAATATCTGCAATATGTCAACGAGGATTTCCTCGCCTCCCAGTCTTCGGCCAAGCAGGCCCAGATGCTGGCGGAGAGCCTGATGGAAATCCGCGATGCACGCATCTCCCTTACGCGCGGCACGGCTGAGACCATGCCCACGGATGGACGACAGCTCGAACTGATGCTCCAGGAACTTGCCCGCCAGGAAGCGGCCATTACGGGCGCATTCACCGGATTTTCGACCACGGAAACCGTAACCCGCAGCTACACGTTCATCCCCGAGGAGGATGGGCGTACGGTCCTTTTCCGCATGAGCGACTTTGCCGGATTCGTCGAGGCCGACGATTATTCCGGCGACCCGGTCTATATCAAGGTTGCCGTCGGAAAGCGCGGGGAATTGCCCGTCGATGCGAAAGGGGAGGAGAAGAAGCTTCCGAAGGATGCCGTCGTCTACAATATCCCCGGCTCGGCGCGCGTCACGCTCAGCCTCGCCGACAAGACGCTTTATGACCGCTCGCTTGATTTCTCCCAGTTTGGCGTCCGGTTTGGCTTGAATCCTACTCTGTTCAGCGATAAGAAGGCGCGTTCAGCTGCAACGTTCAATCCCGCAACGGGTGCCCTCGAAGATATAGGCCCGGCAGATGATGCAGAATAATACCCCCGTCACGCTGTCGCAATTCCAGGCGATGGTCGGCAACGCGCTGCGCGTCGTGCCGACGCTCCAGCGCGCATGGATTATCGCCGAGCTGAGCGATGTCCGCGTCAGCGGCGGCCATTGCTACATGGAGCTGATCGAGAAGGATGAGCGGGGCATGACCCGCGCCAAGGCAAGGGCCATGATCTGGGCCGGTCAGCTACAGGCCCTCCGGATGAAGTTTCATGCCGCCACGGGCCGCGATATCTGCTCGGGACTGAAAGTCCTTGTCTGCGGGTCGGTCAACCATCACCAGATCTATGGCCTGTCGGTTACGATAACCGACATCGACCCTTCCTACACTCTCGGCGATATGGAGCGTCTGCGGCGCGAGATCCTCGATCGCCTTAAACGCGAGGGACTGCTCGACTGCAACAAGCAGCTCGACCTCTCGCCGATCCCCCAGCGGATAGCCGTCATTTCGGCCGAAGGGGCTGCCGGCTATGGCGATTTTATGAACCAGCTCGGCAATAACCCCGAGGGCTACAAGCTTTATCCTTTCCTTTTCCGGGCCGTCATGCAGGGCGATAACACGGTGCCTTCCGTCATGAATGCCCTCGATCTCGTCGAATCGACGATCGACCTCTGGGACTGCGTAGTCATTATCCGAGGAGGCGGGGCGACCACCGACCTCAACAGTTTTGATAATTATGACCTGGCGCGGCGGGTTGCGGAGTTCAGTCTGCCGGTCATCGTCGGTATCGGCCATGAGCGCGACCGGACGGTGCTCGACGAGATTGCCAACGTGCGCTGCAAGACACCGACCGCCGTGGCTGCGTTCCTGATCGACCGCCTGCGGGATGCGTGGTTGCGCGTTTCGGGGCTCGTGGAGAAGGTAGGCCGCTATGGCGCTGATGCGTTAAGGGGTGAGGAGCATCGCCTCGCCAATCTGGAGGCCTCGCTTCCGGCGCTCGTGCATCATCGCGTGATGCGCGAGAAGATGCGGCTCAGCGAATTGGCTGCCCGCGTCGGGAAGGATGCCGGAAAGGTTGTCGCCTCCGAGCGCTCGAAGCTCGACATGGCTGTCGTCAGGTTAGGGCAGGGAATGAAAAATGCGACGGCGCGCGAGAAGATGAAGCTGCAACGTCTTGACGATATGCTGAGGCTGCTGAGTCCGGACAATACGCTTCGACGTGGCTACAGCATCACGCGTGTCAATGGCCACGCTGTCAGGGATGCTTCGCAATTGGCAGCGGGAGATGTGGTGGAGACGCGGGTCCAGAACGGAGTGTTCCGTTCGCGCGTGGAAAACGATAATTAAAACTTAGAAATGGATACGAACGAACTCAAATATAAGGATGCAGTTGCGGAACTGGAAACCATCGTCCGCAAAATGGAATCGGACACATGCGACATCGACTCGCTGTCGGCCTATACCAACCGCGCCTTGGAACTGCTTAAATTCTGCAAGGAGCGACTGATGAAGACCGACAAAGACGTCGAAGCCTGCCTCGAACAGCTCCGCTCCGCCCTCGCCGAATAATCCAGACCGCGGGAATTATTCGCGGTAGTAGACGCGTTTGACGCGGGGGGAGACGGAGGTCAGGATTTCGTAGGGGATCGTGTCGAGCGCGTCCGCAAGCCGCTGGAGCGGCGCCTGGCGTCCGAAAATCTCCACCGTATCCCCCACCTTGCAGTCGATGTCGGTCACGTCGATCATGCAGGCGTCCATGCAGATGTTGCCCACAGTCGGCGCCTCCTGCCCGTTCACAATCACCGATATGCGGCCCCGTCCGAAATGACGGTTCATCCCGTCGGCATAGCCGATCGGGATTGTCGCTATGAGCGAACGGCGCGTCAGACGCCCATGACGCCCGTAGCCTATCGTCTCCTCCTGATCCCATTCCCGGATCGCTATTATCATCGTCTTCAGCGTAGAGACGACCGCCAACGGCTCCTCCATCGACGGAGGAAGCGTGTTCGCCCCGTAAAGACCGATCCCGAGCCGCGCGAAATCATAATGATACTCCGGAAACCGCAGGATGCCCGCCGAATTCAGTATATGCCGAAGGATCGGCCGGCTGCTCCGCGACAGCATGTAGTCCGTGAATTTTTCAAACCGCTTCAGCTGGAGCAACGTGTAATCATCCATGTCCGGGCAATCGGCCGTGGCCAGATGTGAGAACACGGTCTTGGCTCTTACGCAAGGATTCGCCTCAAGGATATCCATCAGTTCGGGGAGTTCCGATTCGAGGAAACCGGTGCGGTGCATCCCCGTGTCCAGCTTTATATGGATGGGATAATCGGAAATCCCATGCTTCCCAGCCTCGCGGATAACGTCGGAGAGGACGGCAAAGCTATAAATTTCCGGCTCTATACGGTTGTCGAACATCGCCGCGTAATTCTCCACTTTCGGGTTCATCACCATAATCGGCATCGTGATGCCTCGGCGGCGGAGTTCCGTGGCCTCGTCAAGGACAGCCACTGCAAGATAGGCTGCCCCGCAATCCTGAAGCGTCTTCGCAATCTCGTAGCTCCCGGCTCCATATCCGGAAGCCTTGACCATGCAGATGACCCCGGTCGCTGAAGGAAGATGACGGCGGAAATAGTTGAAATTACGCACAATCGCATCCAGATTCACCTCCAGCACAGTCTCATGCCGGCGCGTCTCCAACATATCGGCCACAGAGGAGAAATCACACTCCGGGGAGCCTTTCAGAAGGATTGCCTCATTACTGAAATCCGAAGCGCTGAGGGAATCCAACAGTTGCTCGGCCGAGTCGAAAAAGAGTGAGTTGGCCGGGAAGAGGGAGGCGTGGGCCTTCAGCGTCGGTCCGACGCCGATAAAACGGGGGACATCGGCGGCTTCTAAAAGATGGGCCACGCGACCGCATAGCGCCTCGATGCTACCGGTTTCGTGATGGAGGTCGCTCAGGATAAGAGTCGAGGTTTGGAACGGCATCTTCCGACGGCGCAGGAAATCGAGCGCAGGGCGCAGGGATGAGAAATCAGATGTGTAGGAATCGACAATCACGGAGCAATCGTTGACCCCTTCCGTGACATTCAGTCGCGTCCCGATCTTATGGAGATGGGCGAAACGCTCTGCGATCGTGTCGCGGTCGATTCCGGCCGAGAGCATGAAGGCGAGTGCATTGGCTGCGTTCTCTACGTCTGTCTCATTGTCGAGCGGTGCGAAGAACCGGCCGTGAATGCCTTCATAAGTGTAATCCACTTCCTTTCCGTTTTCTGCGTCGCGGACGCTGATGAAAAGTGGAGCATGGCTATCTTTGCGGCTCCAGCCGAGAGCCTGCGCATTGGGGGCAGCCTTGGCGACAGCTTCCGTTAGTAGCGGGTCGTCGGCGTTGAATATGACAAGACGTGTAGCCGGGGTCGAGGCGAGCAACGCCTTTTCGTATGCCTTCTCGCGATCGGACGAAAAACCGTCGGAATGCGGGTCGCCAATGTTGGTGATTATGACCGTGTCGGGGCATATGCAATTAGCGAGTGGAAGCATCTCGCCGGTGGTGGAGATTCCGGCCTCGATGATTCCGAGGCGCGCCTCCGGGTCGAGCTCCCACATCGAGAGGGGCACCCCGATCTGGGAATTGTAGCTGCGCGGGGAGCGGGAAATCCCCGTGAGAGGCTCCATAAGCTGGAAAATCCATTCCTTGAGGGTCGTCTTTCCTCGGCTTCCCGTGATGGCAAGGATAGGGGAGGAGAAACGGTCGCCCCGCGCGGCGATTGACTGAAGGGCGGCGACAGTGTTGTCAACGAGCAGGAAAACCGCATCGCTTCCCTCCATTTCCGGCGGGATATGGTTGACAACAAAGCTGCGCACTCCCTTGCGGTAGAGGTCGGCGATATAGCGGTGGCCATCATTGCCGGCGGAGGGAATGGCGAAGAAAAGGGTGGAAGAGGGCGTTTCGAGCGACCTTGAATCTGTCAGGAGTTGGGAAATGATCCTTTCGCCGGCTTTGGGGTCGGAAATCGACTGCCCGAGGCGGGCGGCTATATCGGAAAGGGTTGCGGTCATATCGTCAATAGGGATTGAAAAAGCAGAGTCATGGAGGCGGATTATCGAGGCGGGCCGTGAGGATCGAAATGGCCGGATAAAAAAACAGATGCGTATCACTACGCATCGTCTTCCCGGTCGTCTACGAAATCCTTCGGAGGGGGACCGTGTCTTAATTCTAATTTAATCCATAACTTTACTAATGCAACAATAAATTGTCAATGAAACGATATATGCGATATCTTCAGCTTGGAAATCGGATGGACTCGCCATCTGAATTTCCTCTGCCGTATGTCTTTGTCAACGGTTGCAGATTTATCCGGCCGGAAAGCATTCCGGGAGGCGCCCCCGGCCTTAAATCCGATGCAAAATTAATAATGAAAATTAATATCTGCAAGAGCCAAAATTAAAAAATTCGGCTCTCTCAAAGTTAGTATTAAGGATTTTTTGTTAAAATTTTTTAATCCTCTCTTTTCTTGGAAATTGCAGTCTGCTCCGAATAAAAGCGATTTTGATTCCACGGCGAGTTTTGATTCCACGGCGAGATTGATTAATTTCGCGGCGTAGAACTGACTTATGACACAAGAAGTAGCTCCCGGCGTCGTGGCGACATTCTTCGCCGATGCGCGCGCCTTTCTCGAAACGCATATCAACATTCCCGGCAGCGTGGCCCTTTCTTCCCTGATCCTGTTGGTAGGGGTCGGATTGGTCGCTGTGGCCGGTTATTATGTCTCGATCGTGATTCTCCGGCTGATAGCCAAGATTGTGGAGCGGACCGAAACCGACTGGGATGACGACCTGATCAACGCGCCGATCCTGAAGGCCATATCCATGCTGACTCCGGCGATCATCCTTTCCCGGCTTTTCCCGTTCTGCTTCTCGCGGATGGGGACGTTCGCCGGAATCATCCATCTTCTAACGGACTTTTTCATCATCTGGGTATCGGTGGACGCCGCCAACACGTTCCTCGACAACCTCTTCTATGCCTTCACCAAGCGGAAGCGTTTCCGTCCCTATGCCGTCAAGGGTATTTTCCAGATGGGGAAACTTATCTTCATCGGAATAGGGATCATAATCGGGATAAGCCTCATTGTGGAGAAATCGCCCGTGGCGATCCTAACGGCCCTCGGTGCTTCGGCGGCAATCCTGATGTTGGTGTTCAAGGACACGATCTTAGGTCTTGTCGCAGGCGTCCAGCTGACGGCCAACAAAATGCTTCATCGCGGAGACTGGGTGATAGTCCCCAAGCATAATGCCAATGGGGAAGTCCTTGACATCACGCTGACCACGGTCAAGATCCGCAACTGGGACAATTCGATAACGACCGTCCCGCCTTATTCGCTTGTCTCGGAATCGTTCCAGAACTACCAGGCCATGCGCCGCTCCGGCGCGCGCCGGGTCTGCCGCCCGGTCTATGTCGACATGAATTCGATCCGCATGATGAAGCCCGAGGAGATTGAGGGTCTCCGGGGCGCCGGATTTTGCCCCTGGATGAAGCCCGAAGAAAGCCCTTCCGGGATGATGGCCAACCTGAGTCTTTTCCGCCGTTATCTGGAGGCTTGGATTTCCTCCTTGCCCGAGGTCCGGACCGACCTTCTGTTTATGGTGCGCCAACTCGAACCGACCGTCTCCGGCCTGCCGATCGAACTCTACTTTTTCCTCTCCGTCGTAGAATGGAAAGGCTTCGAGCATATCCAGGCCGACATTTTCGACCATGTCTATGCCGTCGCGCCTCATTTCGGGTTGACTCTCTTCCAAAGTCCTACGGGCCGCGACCTGCTCGCCCTCCGTCCGGAGGAGGCGCTGTCTCAGATTCCGGCGCGGTAAGCCTCCGAGATTTTCTCAAGCCATTCTGGCACAGGACCGGGAGCCGAGCTGCGGTCGATCCAGACAGGGACGACGGACACGATCCCATGGTCGAGACACCATCCATCCGTTCGGTCGTTTTCCGGTTCGAGATTCTCGAATGAACCGGTCATCCAGTAGAATTTCCCTCCGTAAGGATCTGTGTATTCCTTATATTCATCGTTCCAACGGCCCCGGCAGGGAACGGCAAGGCGCATATCGGACGGCGTCTCATGAATGTCCGGGATATTGACGTTGAGGGACATCCCTTCCGGCAGACCATACTCCAGCACGAGCGGCACGAGCGTCTCGATCGCCCGACTGCACGGAGAGAAATCAGCATCCGCGCTATGGTCGGTCAGCGAAAAACCGATGGCCGGAAGTCCGAAGACGCTGCCCTCCATGGCCGCGCCCATCGTCCCGGAATAGAGGACGTTGACCGCTGCATTCGAGCCATGGTTAATACCGGCCACAACCAGATCGGGCATACGGTCGAGAATATAATGGACCCCCAACTTCACGCAATCCACCGGCGTACCGCTTACCTTATACATCGGCACTCCCTGATAATCGGGAAGGCGCTTGACGCGCAGCGGACCGTTTACCGTCAAGGCCATTGACTGGCCGGAGCGGGGAGTGTCAGGGCATACGGCTACGATATCTCCGAAGGGGAGGAGCCGGTCGATCAAGGCATGTACGCCCGAAGCCATATGGCTGTCGTCGTTCGTAACGAGAATGAGTGGTCTTTTCATTTTTATTCTTTGTGGTCAGGGTTGGAGACTTTTCTTTCTTAGCAGATAGCGGGAGAGGACGGCGTTCCGGCGCGTTCCGGGAATCTGCCGGAAGTTTGATTCTTTCGGGAAATCCCGATATTCCTTCGCCATCTTCCGGAAGTCGTTGTGAGCCTTGACGATCGCCTTGGCGTTCGCGAAATCCCCTTTGAGGAGAAACATCCCGAACGCGAGCGTGTCGGCCAGGCGTCGGATGAAGGTCAGACGCTTCCCTTCGCCGCGAGGAAGGTTCTTATGAAGCAGCAGGAGATTATTGCGGAAGTTGAGATATGTCTTCTTCGGATTCTCCTTCGCGAGGGAGGCTCCTCCGAGATGAAACACTTCCGACTCCGAGATTGCACATACGCGATGACCGCTCCGCAGGATGCGCCAGCAGAGGTCTATTTCCTCCTGATGGGCGAAAAAACGCGGGTCGAGTCCGCCAACGGAGAGGTAAAGCTCCCTCGGCACGGTCAGGCAGGCGCCCGATGCCCAGGCGACATCAACGGGAGGCGTGTCATATTGCCCGCGGTCCTCTTCGCAGACGTCAAACAGTCGTCCGCGGCAATAGGGATACCCGAGTCGGTCGAGATAGCCTCCGGCTGCTCCGGCATATTCGAAAAAGCCGGGGTTGCGGAGGCTCTTGATCTTAGGCTGGACGGCGCCGACGTCGGGATTAGCTTCCATGAAGTCAAGAATCGGCTGCCACCATCCGGGAGCGACCTTCACATCCGAATTGAGCAGGGTCACGAAGGGGTAATCGACGGCTTCAATGGCCCGGTTATAACCCTCGGCAAAACCGTAATTCCGGTCAAACTTTATGACCTTGACCTCGGGATAATTTTCCATCACCCAGGCGACGGAGTCATCCGTCGAGCCATTGTCGGCTACAATCAGGTCGGCCTCCTCGGAAACCGTCGATCGGACGGCGTCGGGAAGATAATCTTTCAGCAGTTGCAGGCCATTCCAGTTCAGGATTATGACTCCTAATTTCTTCATATCGGACTATCCGTTATTGGGGGAAAGATTGTCGGGAGTTAGTAGAACTTCCGTCACGCGGTTGACGAGCGAAAGGTCGAGCGGCGCCTCCACGCGAAGGTAGTTGTCGGTCAACCCATGGATCAGCTTCGCCTCTGCCGGAGGCTGCTCCCAAAGGACCTTTGCACGGCGTCCGATGTTTTGACTGATGACCTCGCGCAGCTTGCGGTTGGAAATTTCCATCAGTTCGCCGACGCGGCGATGGCGTTCCGCGGGCTCAACGCTGTCGGCAAGGCTGAGTGCTGCCGTCCCCGGTCGCTCCGAGTAGGGGAAGACATGCAGGCGGCTGATGGGGAGAGAGTCGATGAAGTTTCGCGACTTCTCCCACTCTTCCGGAGTCTCGCCCCGAGCCCCGGCAATGACGTCGACCCCGATGAATGCGTTCGGCAATTCGGCGAGGATTTCTTCCATGCGGCGGCGGAACAGGTCGGTGTCATATCGGCGGTTCATCAGCCGCAACACGCGGTCGGACCCCGATTGGAGTGGGACGTGGAAATGAGGCATGAATGCTCTTGATTCCCGGGCCACCCAGCGGATAATCTCGGGAGTCAGCAGGTTTGGCTCGATGGATGAGATTCGGTAACGCTCGATGCCTTCAATCGCGTCGAGGGCGCGGAGCAGGTCGAGGAAGGACTCGCCGGTGTTCTTCCCGAAATCGCCCGTGTTGACTCCGGTGATGACTATTTCCTTCCCACCTTCGGCAGCTACCTCGCGGGCAATTTTCTCAATGTCGCTGATACGCCCCGAGCGCGAGCGGCCACGCGCGTAAGGGATGGTGCAGTAGGTGCAGAAATAATCGCAACCATCCTGAACCTTCAAGAAATACCGCGTCCGGTCGCCGCGCTCGCACGATGCGTCGAACTCCTTGATATCGCGGACGGGGGTGACTTCAACGGCCGGCTGACGGCTTTCCATCCATTGGTCGAGATAGGAGGCTATTTTCAGCTTTTCATTGCTTCCGAGGACGATGTCCACTCCCTCGATGGCGGCCACTTCCTCCGGCTTTAGCTGGGCGTAGCAGCCGGTGACGACCACGGTCGCCCCGGGCCATTCCCTGACAAGGCGGCGGATCAGCTGACGCCCCTTCTTGTCGGCCATTTCCGTGACGGAGCAGGTGTTGACTACGATCAGGTCCGGGCTTTCACCGGAACGGACACGCCGGATGCCCCGTTCGGCCAGCATCTTGCCGATTGTCGATGTTTCCGAGAAATTGAGCTTGCAGCCGAGGGTGTGGAAGTCGGCCTTCAGGTCGTAATGGGGAGGGGTCATGGACTCTCTGTTGGGATTCAGATTGTGAATTTTTACACAAAATTAGTAAGAAATCAGAGAAAACCGCGCCCTCTCCGATAAAAAAGGACTCCGAAATATTGACAAGGGCGGGGAAGATTTATTATCTTTGCACGCGGAGCGCGAGGCTCTCGGCGCACGCACGCGTCGTTACAAGACTATGAAACAGAACAAAGAGGTAAAGATCTCATATTGGGCGGCCCATCTCACAACGATTGTGAGCGTGTCGCTCGTGCTTATATTGCTCGGGGTGATAGCCATGATCTGGATATCGGCCGACACTGAGACCCGACGTCTTAAAGAACGGATAGAATTGAGCGTGGTGATGGCCGACAGCGTTTCGGACGCGACTGCCGGCGCGATGGCCGGGCGTCTGAAGGAGGCCCCATATGCCCGCAATGTCCACCTTGTGACGAAAGCCCAGGCTCTTGAAAACTGGAAGAAAGACACAGGCGAGGATCTCGAACAGCTTTTCGGCGTCAACCCCCTGAGCCCTGAAGTCAGTTTTTCGGTCAAGGCCGATTATGCGTCGGCCGCTTCAATCGCTAAGATAAGCAAGCAGCTGGAAGCGTTGCCCGGCGTTGAGACTGTCGCTTCCCCCGACGCGGCAATGGTCGATTCGATGAATGCAAACATCGGCAAGCTTACGCTCCTGCTGGCCGTGATTGCCGCCGTCATGGTTGTCATCTCATTCGTCCTGATCAACAATACGGTCCATCTCTCGATCCATTCGCGGCGCTTCACAATCCACACCATGCAGCTCGTAGGGGCCACGAACGGATTTATCCGCCGCCCGATTGTCGTCAATAACCTACTCTCCGGGCTTATTGCCGGAATCATCGCGGCCGGGATTATCGCCCTCGCGATGTTCGGGGCCAAGAGCGGCGGAGGTCTCGACGTCGCTTCATACGTCAGCTGGCCGGCTTATGGCATTGTCGCCGCTGGGCTGCTCGTCATAGGCATGTTGATATGTTCGCTGGCAGCGATGATTGCCTCAACAAAATATCTCCGCAAGGATTACGACGAGCTGTTCCGTTGATAGACCCCGTCTCATAAAATTTCAGAGCTTCCGGGGCAGTTTCGGGCTCGCAAACACATTAAACAAACATGGCAAATTTTTTCAATTTCAATAATACCGAACTGAAGAAAGTCGACGACTCGCAGCGTCCTTTCTCGAAGACCAATTTCCTGATGATGATTGGCTGCGCCGTGCTCATTATCGTAGGCTTTATCCTTATGAGTGGCGGGGCTTCGGCCACAGACGCTGAGTTTAACCCTGAAATCTTCAGCACGCGCCGGATCGTTGTCGGCCCGCTGCTGACGTTCCTCGGTTTCCTGCTGATGGCCTTTGCCATCATCTACAAGCCTCGCAAGGAATAATCCTCCAGTTCGCTTTCAACCGGTTTCAATCTAAATCCTTTTTTACATATATCCGATATGGATTGGTTAGACGCCCTTATCCTCGGCATTGTCCAGGGGCTCACGGAGTATCTCCCCGTCAGCTCCAGCGGACATATCGAGATTTTTAAGCAGATTCTCGGAATCGATCTTCCCGCAGATGAGAATCTCGCCTTTTCAGTGATGGTCCATGCGGCGACCGTGCTCTCCACAATCGTTGTCCTCTGGCCTCAGTTCTCCAAGCTCTGCAAAGGCTTTTTCTCCTTCTCCGGCAACCCGGAGTTCTATTACGTCTGCAAGATTCTTGTCAGCTGCATCCCTATAGCCATTGTCGGCTTCCTGTTCAAGGATTTTGTCGAGAGCTTTTTCGGGAACGGCCTGCTCGTGGTCGGTATCTGTCTGTGCGTTACGGCCGGACTTCTCCTTTTCGCCCATCTGTCGGACAAACGGCTTGCCTCAACGGGCCGGGAGAAATTGGTTCCGGCTTCGGCGGGGCATGATGTGACATGGTGGGACGCGTTCATCATCGGTTGCGCCCAGGCCGTGGCGGTTTTGCCCGGTCTCAGCCGTTCCGGAACAACGATCGCCACGGGTATTCTGCTCGGCGTGCGCCGCGATAAGATAGCTTCCTTCTCTTTCCTTATGGTCATCATCCCCATTCTTGGCGAGGCTCTTCTTGACTTGAAGGATATGATCGGCGGCGAGGGTACAGGCGCAATCGGCGTCCTTCCTCTTGTTATAGGTTTCGTGTCGGCCTTCATCGTTGGCTGCGGCGCCTGCAGCTGGATGATCAACCTTGTGAAACGCGGCAAGCTCGTCTGGTTCGCGCTCTATTGCGTTATCATGGGCGTCATCTGCATTCTCTGGTAATTCCTATGAAGATGGATTTCATTTCGGGGGAAGTCATAGGAATAGACAAACCCCTTGGCTGGACGTCGTTTGACGCTGTGAAACGTATTCGCGGCGCAGTCCAGCGTAAGCTTGGTGTCCGCAAATTCAAGGTCGGTCACGCGGGGACACTCGACCCGCTTGCTACAGGCGTACTGATTGTTTGCACGGGCCGGGCAACAAAGCGCATCACGGAGTTGCAGGAGGGACGGAAGGAGTATGTGGCGGAAATGACCCTCGGCGCGACGACGCCCAGCTTCGACCTCGAGACGGAGATTGATGCCCGCTATCCGTGGGAGCATGTGACGCCCGAACTTGTGGCTTCGATCCTTCCTGATTTCACGGGGAAAGTCATGCAGGTTCCTCCAGTTTTTTCCGCAGTCAAGATCGATGGGAAACGGGCCTACAAGTTTGCCCGCAGCGGCAAGGAGGTGGAGCTCAAGGCAAAGCCTCTGGAGATAACGGAGATAGAACTTCTTGGACTTGAGGAAAACCGGCTGACGCTACGGATTGTATGCAGCAAGGGCACCTATATCCGGGCTCTTGCTCGCGACATCGGCCGCGCCCTCAACAGCGGGGCCCACCTTACAGCGCTCCGGCGCACGAGGGTCGGGGAAATCTCCATCGACCGCTGCCTGACTGTCGATGAGGCTGTCAAGCAGATTGCCGAATGCGAGGTTGTCTACCCGGAAGGGTTTGCCCAAGAGGGGGCTTAGAACGCGTTTCTTTAAAATAGCAGTCTCCAGGGTCTATGTCCCTTCGGATAAAATAATTTGACGCTCAATACGTTTAAATAGTGGAGAACTCCGTATCCGGACCCTTTCCGGCGCTGCGGAAGATGATGAAACCAAGCCATGCCGCACGTGTGCGGCTAAGGCGAAGGAAAACTTTAATCTATGAAACTGTCGCAATTCAAATTTAAATTGCCTGAAGAACGCATCGCGCAGTATCCCTCGGAAAACCGCGATGAATGCCGGCTGATGGTGGTCAATGCGAAGACCGGAGAGATCAGCCACCATATTTTCAAGGATATTATCAACTTCTTCGATGAAGGGGATGTCATGGTGTTCAACGACACATGTGTGTTCCCCGCGCGCCTTTATGGCAATAAGGAGAAGACTGGCGCATGCATTGAGGTGTTCCTGCTTCGGGAGCTCAATGAGGAAAACCGTCTTTGGGATGTCCTCGTAGAGCCTGCCCGCAAGATCAGGATTGGCAACAAGCTCTATTTCGGGGAGGATGATTCGCTCGTGGCCGAGGTCATTGACAATACGACTTCGCGCGGACGGACACTCCGTTTCCTCTTTGACGGGGAGCACGACGAGTTCAAGGAGGCGCTGTATGCCCTTGGGGAGACGCCGCTTCCGGAGTATATCAAGCGTAAGCCGAACGAGACCGACAAGGAACGATATCAGTGTATCTTCGCCTCGAAAGAGGGGGCTGTGATGGCTCCTGCGGCCGGAACCCATTTCAGCCGTGAACTTATGAAGCGTCTTGAGATTAAGGGGGTCGAATGCGGCTTCCTGACTCTCCATTCCGGACGTGGAAATTTCAAGGAGATTGATGTCGAGGATCTTACGAAACACCGTATGGATTCCGAAGAGATGTATGTCTCGACGGAGTTGGTAGAGATGGTCAATACGGCCAAGGATGCCGGCAAGCAGGTTTGCGCGGTCGGTACGTCTGTCCTCCGCGGTATGGCTCAGGCAGTCTGCATGAATGGCCATATCATGGAGTTTGAAGGCTGGACGAATAAGTTTATCTTCCCTCCCTATGTGTTCACGGTATGCAATGCGATGGTGTCCAACTTCCATTTGCCTTATTCCACCATGTTGATGATGGTTGCGGCTTTCGGAGGCTACGAGACGGTGATGAAGGCTTATGAAATCGCGGTCAAGGAGAAATATAATTTCGGGGCGTATGGCGATGCAATGCTGATCCTTCGCTGAGCAATCCTAATAAGAAGCATATCCAATAACAAGACAGGTGTCCGCTCCGGCAGACACCTGCCTTGTTATTTTCGGGGGGAGGTTAGGGCCGAACGGACGGCTTCGGCGCGATCGGCATCGTTGTCGTAGTTGGTTTTCAAGAAATTGGGAAAGAAAAAGAGCTTTATGACAAGGAAAAAGATTATCAATTTGAATATTATCATTGCCCAGAGATACTTTCCGACAGTCATATTGCGGAATCCCTCAATATAAAAATAGAAAATCCTCATTGGCAGCGAACGTCTTTTCTCCGGCCGCAATCCTACCTCTTCTGTTGCCATATCATTAATAGGTTGTGTTACGTTTGCTAAGTTACAATGAAATCTGTAAACTTCCAAGACAGAGGAGGCTTTCTATCTATTAAGACCCCGTCTCATATGGATTCATTAGAAGCGAAGTGTTTTGGTTAGCCAATAGCGCAGTTTTCTAACATTATGCCACTCTTCCCTATTCCGGGGGATGCAGAGGAGAATATGGGGAGAGAAGAAAAGATAGAAAGAATATTAAAATATGCGTAAAAATGGGCTTAATACGGCTATAACATCCTAAAAATAAAAAGATTAATTGTCTCCCGACAATTAATCCTCTAACCTTAAATCTAATACCATGAAAAACACGTGGCAAAATTATAAAATCTTTTTATTTCCTCCAAATATTTTGATGAAAAAATGTTCCCAATTTGATTAATTTAACAAGTCAAGGCTCGTTTTTGGGGAATTTGTTGAGTAATATTTTTAGCAAAATGTCACAATGAATGGCGATTTTTCACGGTTTGTCTATATCGCCGTTGGCAATTTGTCAGGAATTTTGCCTCATACCCCCTAATTTCAGGGTAACTCACTTTTATTCAGTTGAACGCAAAAATTTTTACTGTCACCTCCCTCATGTCGGGAAGAGATGATTGTCTGGCGAGATGATTTTGGAATTGGCGGCTCGGCTGTTCAGGAAAATATTTCGGAGAGCACCTCAGGCGATTTCAGATCTCCCATCCCGGGGAAATGAATCCCATAATATCGCAGCAGCCGTTGAAGCAACAACCGACGCTGCGCGCCGGAGAACCGGAAGCAGCCTCGATTGCGCATATTCATCCGTAGAAGCCCTGGGAGCATTGCCGTTTCCTTTACCGACAGGAAATCGCTGTGACCAGGGGCAAAGTAGGTCGGCTGCCCGGCCCTCATGTCGAACAGCATGTCCTCCTTCATCTCGGAAAGGTCAGGGAAAATTCCGGCAAAGTGAAGGAATCCTATGAGAAAAGCGAGATGGATGTTGCCTATATCCTTGCGGGCCTTGTCAAGTATCCCTATTGAGGCAAAAACATAATCCCATTGAGCCGGATCAGATTCGGAGTGGCGCAAAAAGGCATGTAAAAACTCGGCCAAAAATATGACCATGGTTGATTTGACCGGGTTGAAGTAAAGGTCCTGCCATGGATGAGGAGAACTCAGGGATCCTAATGTCTGGAGATCCTTGTTTCCCTTAAAATTCACTTCTGTTGAGACGACGGCGAGGGGCATGAGCCGGGCCGAGCGCTGGCGAGCACCCCGTCCCGTGCCGACAGGGGAGAGGAACGACACGCTTCCACGCTCGCGCGTGTAGAGCGTGACAATGTTCATACGGTCGGAATGGCGCACCACGTTCGTGACGATCCCGGTCAGTTTCTCTATTGCCATATAGCAAAATTACCAAATTTTTTAAGCAGTGAATATCAGAGAGTAATAAAAAAGATGCTCAACAGGGGTTAGCTTGCGTGGCCCCCGTATGCTTACGAGTTTCTGAACCCCTCCCCAAAACGTAGGAGGAACATTAAAACACCGATGAGCCCCCTCGGAGGTGTCCGAGAGGGCTTGAATAAGATGCCTATTAAGATGTATGCAAATTATTTACGTTCATCCCCGGGGATAAATTTTGGATGCCAATCGAAAGCATCGCAGACGATGCAAGGAGATTGAGGTGGCCATTCGGGATCAGGATGGCTATAGGCATAGCCAGGAGCCGCCAAAGTAAGGCATTTTCCGCATTCCCATCGATAATATCCTGCGTATCCTCCCGACGGTCGGGAGACGACCCAGTTTTGGTTGTTTTCATAACCCGGATGCACGAAGGCTACAGTAAAAGGAGTTTTGCCTTTGAGCGACATTAGCACCTCATAATAGAGACCTTCATTGTTGCCCGGTGTTACCTTAAAGTACCCATTATCCCCCTTCCACTGGTAAGTGGCTAAGGTATTGGTTATACCCGGAGTTTTGGTATAGTACTCTATTTGTTTGATGGCCATTTCCTCAGAAGGACAGTTGGTATAGTAAAAGCCGTCATCTTCGGTAGGCATAAATGCCGGTTGATTGGTGTCATCGAGAAAGAGAAGACTGGTCAACTCAGTGAGTTCTTTCTGAGCCGGTGATTCAGGCGTCTCTTCTTCGTCACTGCAAGCAGTGAAAGCGAAGCCGCTTGCTACCATGAACATACCGAGCAACAGTCTTGAAAAGATTGATTTCTTCATGTTGTTATTTTTGTGTTTTAATTTGTTTATGGATTTATAAATTCGTCCATTGAGGAGTTGTAAAGGTTGCCGTAGTTTTCGGCGTTGTAAACCATTACATGACTACCGACGGTGTTAATGAACAGCCGGTTATAGAGGTCATGCATTGAGATGATTGATTTATTAGTCAAGTTCTCAATTAGGGTGGAGGTAAAGCGGTTGCTCATCCATATACCCAAATCGGTGTTGAACACATCGGCTTTTGATGTTTCATTGGGATTTGCCGCTGTGTAGAAAATCATACCGGGGAAGCCCACGCAATTTTCAAACACACTACCTGAATAGCAAGATTCGACAAACATTGCCAACTTACGATACCCTTTTTTTGCGTACAGCTCTGAAAGAGCCTTATTCATCAGGGAGGGTGTCATTCCCATAGCGGTTTCATCCCAACAGAGGGCACCGGGGGTTCCGTGACCACTCCAGAATACGAACAAGTTAGTTCCCTCATCTCCGTTAATCACATCAGGTGTTTTATCAGTAGTGTTTCCCGATAGGATATTGCAGAAGTCTTCCGCGGATAAGTCCTTAAGATTGTAGTCAATCAGAGCATTGGCATACACATTCTCTCCACCATGCCGTATGCGGATTACACCCTTGTCGGGGTTATTGGAGTTTGCTGCAATATCATCTGCCATGATCAGAATAATGTCTGAGTCGGAATAGCCATGAGCTTTCAGCAATTGATACATAGCCAACACGTCGGCTTGGTGGCGATAATTGCTCCAACCAGTGGAGGTAGCAATCAATAATGCTTTATGCGCGGTCAAAGGGCCGTAGGAAATTGAGGAACCATTGCCAAACTCCTGCATTTGGGTTGCTTTCCAGTTCCACCCTGCAAGGGTTGCTTCCGTTCGGTTTCCGCCGTCAGCCGTATTGTAGTCAAGGATAATGTAATGTCCGTCGTAAACCTTGTAATTGTAGTAAACGGTAGATAGAACATTAGTATAAACCTTGCTGTCAAAATCGAGCCAGCCTGACGCTCCGCGCACGTATGGTCGATCACCACGAGTAAGCGCATCAACGACATTGCGCATATCTTCGCCCATCCACGAACCCATATTGAAATCGCGTCCGTCCACAATGTTGCGAAGTGCATCACGAGTGGAGGTTTCGGGGTTTATGTCCTGAGACCATATTGCGTATGTGAGAAGCATAACGGCATCATAAAGTTGTGCCGCTCCGACAGTCGGGTCATCACCAAAGACTGTACGGTAGGATACATCAAATCCTGTTTCAGGATTAGCCCCGAAACACACACCTTCAATACCTTCGGCTTTAATCCCTAATTGTGCAATGACATCAGAGCCATAGCCCATATCAGAAAACAATAACCGAGGGGCAGAAGAACCGGCTGAATTGAATTTGTCAACCACAATTTCAATGTCGGCAATCTGACTTGGCGCACAAATTACATAGTCTGCCCCGGAGCAAGCGGCATTTGAAGCGGTTTCAGCAATACCTGCCTTATTATAAGTAAAGAGTCCTTTAACTTCAAGTCCTAATTCATGTGCTTGGAAAGCAAACCAATCGACAAAAGTTTTGCCGTAATCATCCTCTCCGTTGGCTATCAAAGCAACGGATTAGCCACCGTAGTTCACCACCTTGCTAAGAAGAACCTCAGACTGGGTTATGTCGGTTTCCGTCATAGCCCAAAGGTTTCCTGTAGATGCAAATGCCCGAACCAATTCCTCGGTAGTGGCAAGAGTCATGAATGTAACTCCTTGGCGGCAAAGCACAGACGCAAGTGCTTTGGCACTTGAGGAATAAAGGCCACCCACAACAGCATATACATCTTCACGTTTAGCCAATTTTTCAGCAAGCGCAGGCAAATCCTCGGAAGTTTCATCGTAGTACTCAAAGGAGAGTTTCACGGTCTTGCCCTGAGAGGAAAACGCCTGTTCAATATTATGGGAAAGAAGCGTAAAAATGCGGTTCCAATGGTTAGATAATCCATTCTCCATTGGCAACACCACAGCTATAGTTTTCTCAATAGCGGGTTTGTTGGCAGAAGGCCCATCGTTTATCGGGTCATCGCTGCAACTTACAACTGTTAACGAAAAGAATATCAGAAGCAGGAATAAAAACTTTTCTTTCATAATTCCTCGGCCTCCTTTCTTATTGCTTCTTGTCGCGCAGCATCGACGATGGGTTGATAATGAAGATAATTTGGAGCCAATTGCCAATCTATATACCCGCTTTCAAGACCGAAAACTTTTGATTCGGGCAGTTCTCTCGTGGCAAGCCAAGTCTCCATATAGTCACAAATCAAGCGGTCAATATGCTTTATCACACATCCCGTGATGTTGCGAGAAAGCCCTGACTGGTCCACATCCATTCCGGCAGTGAGTGGCGAATTAGGATACTCACGCGTGTAGCGGTAAATGCCTTGGTTGCTACCTCCCGCAACTGGAAAAATGAAAGAGTAGCTTTTCGACCAATTGCTCATTTTTTGATAGGCGGCTTGTGCGGAAACATAGCCGGTCCAATCATCTGCGAGATATTCCGTGAAAGCGTTAGCGTCAATTGCTGTTGATTCAAAGCCGGCTTGGAATCCCATACCCGCTTTTGCAATGGTCATGTCATTAGGATGCGCCAAAAGAATAAGCGCATCCTTACTGCCGTCATCTTCGCCAAGAGTATTGGCATATTCCGCGGCTGTTACGCCGGCAAGATAAGATGCTCCATACATGGACATCCGAAACATTGTGATAGGGAGTTCGCTCTCAATGTCAGTCTCAAACATGAGCATTCGTTTGTTGTCAGTAAGCGAATATTGAGAGAACAAGTCAGTGACAAGTTCTTCGTAATCAGCACTCGCTACAACAAATAAAGCGGGAATGTTACTCGGTGGCAAAGAAAGCCAGTCTGTAAGCAACCGCTCCGCATCTTCCAGTGTGCCGGGCGAATATTGGTACACATCCACTTCGGCATAATGTTTTTTCTTAAAATTTTGCACCCCTGTGAGGATGCAATCCATATATCCTTGGTCGACGAGGCCACTGGGTCCGTACAATACAATAATTTGTGGAGTCGGGTGAGTTGGCACCGGGTTGGGTTCACCTTCTTCCGATGAACACGCAAACGACACCAACGATAGAATGGTCAGCAGAGATGCAGGCCATATATTTTTTAAAAGTCGTTTTAAGGGGTTCATCGAGTATGTTGATGGAAAAATCTACAGTTTCTTTACACTTCTAACGAGATTATGAACTCCATATTTTGATACCCCGTCTAATACTTAAGGAAATTAAAAATTAACAGAATCTTGTCAATAGAGATGCAAAAAGGGGCGACGGAAGTTGCCTTCCGCCTCCCCTGAGCTGGTATGGGATTTATAAGATCTTTTTCGTTTAATCCATTCGATTGCAGACTGCCAATCAGATATTGTCCTGCTCGCGCATGAAATGCTGATAAGGATGGTAGCAAGCGGGGCACTTCTGTGGGGGCTCTGTGCCTTCGAAAATGTAACCGCAAACGAGGCACTGCCACTTGATCGGTGTGTCGCTCTTCCAGACTGTGCCGTTCTCGATTCTCCAGCGCATCTTGTCGAAACGCTCCTTATGGTGGTTCTCAATGGTTGCGATAGCCTCGAAACGGTCGGCGATTTCGTCAAACCCTTCTTCGCGGGCAACTGCGGCAGAAGCCTTATACTGCTCCACGCCCTCGCGTTCCTCTTCGGAAGCAGCAACAGCCAGATTGTCGGCAGTTGAGCCGATAACGCCTGCATCAACTCCTAATGGAACTGTGTTGCAACCGCCCTCTTTGAGGTATTTCAAAAATATCTTTGCGTGATGAAGCTCATTGTCAGCAGTTTCTGCGAAAATGTTGGCATATTGGTAATACTGCTCTTTCTGTGCTGCCTGAGAGAAGAATGTGTAACGCGTGACGGCTGCGGATTCTGCCATGTAAGCATTGGCGAGATTCACTTGCGTGCGGGTGCCGACGAGGCTCTTTGCTGGGGTGTCCATAGTATTTGTTTTTATATTTAGTTTCGATATGTCCTGATAGCCTCGGCAGCGGAATACGTTTCTTCTCTGCTTCAGCTTTCGATGTTATAACACTGTCTCTATTGATTTGGTTTGAGGGGGAGTATGAAATAAAAAGTCTATCCCTTTTCACAAAGAGATAGACCGAAACCTTAATCTTAATTTAATACTATGAAAAACACATTGCAAAGTTAATCAATATGGCGCATATTTTTCCCGTATTCGGAGGGGAATGACGGAAATTAAACGTTTTTAACATTTTTGCCCTGAGTGAACAGAGGTGGGTGAATAGGTTAACCGCTTTCACTTTCAGAAGTTTTTATTAATTTTGCGGGAAAGGATAGACCCATTTGTCGTCATGAAATCCGTCTAAAAATAACTGGTCCGCGCGCATGGAGATGATATTTCAATATATGTGGAAACACAAGATGTTCCCCCGCCGGCCGTTGACGGTCGATGGTGAGGAGTTGGAAATCTTGTCGCCGGGCATTCTGAACTCAGACAGCGGCCCCGATTTTTCAGGGGCAAGGATCAGGATCTCCGGTCAGGAATGGGCCGGCAATGTCGAGATCCATGTGAAGGCTTCCGATTGGTTTCGCCATAACCACCATCTTGACCCCGCATACGATTCTGTAATCCTCCATGTTGTCAGCCGCTCAGATCAGCGTGTTGCGCGCCGGGACGGAGAAAAAATCCCGCAGCTTGAACTCCCTTTCAGCGACCATTTCGCCCGGATGTATCTCAAATTGTCGGAACGCGTAACGGCCGTGCCCTGCGAATCCTTTCTCCATGCCATCCCCGGGATTCTGAGGACAGACTGGCTTTCGACCCTTTCCCTTGAACGGCTCTATCAGAAAGCCGACCGAATCGCGGAGACCGCATCTTCGCTCGGAGGCGACTGGGAATGGGCGTGCTTCGTGACCCTTGCGCGGGCATTGGGGTTCAATCTCAATGGACAACCCCTTGAGATGCTCGCCCGCTCCACTCCCTTGAAATTTATCCTCCGGCACAGCGACAATCTCCTGCAGTTGGAAGCTCTCCTTTTCGGACAAGCCGGTTTTCTTGACAGGGGAGTGCTGATTTTTGACGAATATTATCAGCTTCTTTGCCGCGAATATTTCTTCCTGGCGCGGAAGTATGGCCTTCGGCCAATTAATGCCGACATCTGGAAATATGCGCGGACCCGTCCTGGAAATTTCCCGCATCGTCGGATTGCCCTCCTTGCCGCGGCCCTCCATGGAGGATTCTCACTGCGAACCAAGATCGTGGAGGCGCGCAAGGATCCGTCGGCATTGAGGGATCTCTTCAGGTTTGAAGTCTCCGAATATTGGCAAAACCATCATAACTTCGACATAGAGTCGCCCCGGCAGCCGGCGCGCCTCTCAAAAGCGTCTGTCGATCTCATGCTGATCAACTTTGCGGCTCCTCTTGTTGCCGCAGTTGCCCGCCGTCAGGGCGATCCGGAAATGGGGGAGGATGCGATGTCAATCTGGTATGGCCTCCCTCCGGAACGGAACACATATATTTCCCAATGGGCGCGGGCCGGAATCCCTGCCGCTGATGCCGCCGATTCCCAGGCCCTCATCCAGCTGAGGAGGGAATATTGCGACAGGATGAGATGTCTCGACTGCCGGTTTTGCAACGCGTTGCTTCGCCGGTCGCTCATGACCCCGGAAGAAATGGGAGGCGCTCTCTCCCCATTCGATGTCCCGATTGAACATGAGGAGCCTGTTATGGGTTAAAATCTTATGAAGGATAATTCCGCATACATATATTGTCAGACGGTTAAGACTATCAATGGAAGGAATATCCTGCAACTGAAATACTGAATTGAATCATGGCATCCCCTGCAGATAAGAAAAGATTTCTCCCGAAAGGTCCCGACAAGATCTTCAATTGGGAAAACAGAACGGAGGAGACCCTCCCGCTAATGGAATTTGTCGCCTCTTTCCGGCCCGACACCAAACGGTCGGAAATAAAAAAATGGCTTAAGTTTGGCCATCTGATGGTTGGAGGTGTGGTCACGACCCGCTTTGATGAACCCGTGGCGCCGGGCGTTGTCGTTTCCTTCAATTCCTCGCGGCCATTCCCTGTTTTCCATCATCCCCGGATTGAAATAGTCTATGAAGATGATGATGTGATTGTCATCAACAAGGGCTACGGGCTCCTTTCCGTCGGGGCTCCCAATAAGAAACGGGAGGAAAATGCCTACGACATTCTCCGGGATTATGTCAAGAATGTCGATCCGCGCAACCGGATATATGTGGTCCACCGTCTCGACCGGGACACGTCCGGGCTCATGATGTTTGCAAAGACTGAGGAGGCCCAGAATATCCTGCGCCACAACTGGAACAATATGATTCTTGAGCGGCTCTATGTCGCCGTCCTGGAAGGCTATCTTGAGCAAGATCAGGGATATGTCAAGAGCCGTCTGGCTGAAAATTCCCAATATGTCGTCTATTCGACCGACGATCCCGAGGAGGGAAGGATTGCAGTGACCCATTATAACGTGCTGGGCCGGGGAAATGGATATACCCTTGCGCAGTTCTCCCTCGACACGGGGCGTAAGAACCAGATCCGTGTCCATGCCTCCGATCTGGGCCATCCAATCGCCGGCGATAAGAAATATGGCGCTGAGACGAGTCCCCTTCATCGCCTTGCTCTCCATGCGCAGACGCTCCGTTTCGCCCATCCCATAACTCGGAAGGATATGAATTTCCAGACGCCCGTCCCTCCGAAATTTGAGGCTGCAATCCGCCGGAAATTAAAATGAATAGCAAATGAAATTAGATAAAACATCATATTATCCTCCTTCCCCCCTCGGGCCGGAGGAGGATTCCGAGGAAGAGATTCTGGAAGTGGCGACGGTTTCTGGCGAAGAGACCGAACCGGAGGCCAACGAAGAGGAAGAAGAGATTTCCGAAGAGGAGAGCAATCATGCGGCCGACGAGACTCCGGAAGATTCCGGGTATGAATCGACTCCTCAGGAAGGGTCGCGGGCAGTCAGCATGATTGCCCAGATTATATCGTGGGTGATGGTGCCATTCTTTATGCCGGTTTATGGCGTGCTTCTTGCGTTCCACCTCTCCTTGTTAAAATATATTCCAGACAGTTCCAAATGGGGTTTCGTCCTGGTTGTGGCGCTCATCAATATCGTGGTCCCGTCGCTTCTTGTGTTGCTGCTGAAGCGGATGGGGATTGTCCATGACTTGGGCTTGAACGGACGTCGCGAACGGCTGATCCCTTATGTCATCACTATTCTCTGCATGCTCGGGACAGCCTGGTTCGCTTATGCAAAGGGTGCGCCGATGTGGCTTGTGATGTTCTTTGTGGCCGGTGGCGCAGCCGGGGTTTTCGATACGGTGGTGAATTTCTTTTGGAAAATTTCCGCCCATGCTGCCGGAACTGCCGGGGTCGTGGCCCTCTTGCTCAGGATTATGCATTCCGGGTATCCGGAAATGAACATGATATGGTGGTTACTCGGCGCAGTTTGCGTCTGGGGACTCGTCGGGTCGGCCAGACTCTGGCTCGGGCGACACACGCTGGGGCAAGTGCTCGCCGGCTCGGCCGTCGGTTTCTGCTCAGTATTTTTCCTCACCATGATTTGATTTTTTTGAATTGCATTTGATGAAGAAGAGATTAGGACGGCGTCCGACGCGGGAGGTGAAAGTCGGGACGCTCGGGATAGGAGGCGAGAATCCCATAAGGATTCAGTCGATGACCAACACGGTGACAACAGATGTTGAGGCTTCTGCCCGTCAGGCCAAGGCTATTGCCGATGCAGGCGGGGAACTTGTGCGGCTAACGACGCAGGGAGTGCGCGAGGCGGCTGCCCTGGGTCCCATCCGCGAGCGCCTGACAGAGTTGGGATGCAGCGTGCCCCTTTCTGCCGATGTCCATTTTAATCCCAATGCTGCCTTTGAGGCGGCTTCAACGGCCGACAAGGTCCGGATTAACCCGGGCAATTTCGTGGATGCAGCCCGGACTTTCCGCGTGCTTGAATTTTCAGATGAGGAGTATGCCGGCGAACTGATGAGGATTCGGAAGGCGTTGGTCCCTTTCCTTGAGAAATGTCGCGCAAATTCCGTCGCCGTCCGTCTTGGAGTCAACCATGGTTCGCTCTCCGACAGGATCATGAGCCGTTATGGCGACACTCCTGCGGGAATGGTGGAATCGGTCATGGAGTTCCTTCGGATTGCCCGTGAGATAGATTTCAACGACATTATCATTTCCATTAAGGCCTCCAACACTGTCGTCATGACCGACACGGTCAGGCTCTTGGCCGACACGATGGATAAGGAGGGAATGGATTTCCCGCTTCATCTTGGCGTCACGGAAGCCGGGGATGCTGAGGATGGGCGTATCAAAAGCGCCCTGGGGATCGGTGCGCTCCTCCTCGAAGGTTTGGGTGATACCATCCGCGTTTCCTTGTCTGAGCCTCCTGAGAATGAAATTCCGGTTGCGCGAGAGCTCGTCGAATATACGGGCCGTTCCCTGAGATGTGCCGTGGAGGAAGGACGTCCTTTCCCGGTCGAATTTACTCTTCTTGAATATCCAGCCGGTCTCCCGGAGGATCGTTTCGGAGCTTGGCATACGGATATGGAAGAGGATCCGGACGTTGCGGAGATTCAAGGAAAGGAAGGAGTAAAGAAGCAAGGCGTCATAATGCTCCGATATGATGACGCGGATTTGGACCTGCTCCGCATTCATGCGTCGGCAGATGCAGGCTTTCTATTGCTGAATGGCTACGGGAAGGGACTGCGGATCGAAGCTCCTGCGTTCAGCCGGGAAGTGCTTGGCCAGTTGGAGCTTGATATTCTGCAGGCTGCGCGGCTGCGCACATCCAAGACAGAATATATTTCCTGTCCGAGTTGCGGACGCACCCTCTTTGACCTTCAGGCAACCTTGAAAGAGGTCAAGGAGGCGACCGCCTCTCTCGTTGGCCTCAAGATCGGCGTCATGGGCTGCATCGTCAACGGGCCCGGAGAAATGGCGGATGCAGATTATGGATATGTCGGTGCGGGCCCCGGTCGCGTGAGCCTTTATCGAGGCAAGGAACTGGTTCTGAAAAATATCCCTACTTCCGAGGCGTTACCGGCCCTGATGGAGTTGATAGAGGCTGATGGAAGGGGTGTGGCCATGCGGCCATAAACCAAACTCAGGATTGTCTTGTTTCTATATTGAAGCCTCCCCTATATGGAGAGGGGTTAAATTGAGTAAAAGACAAAAATATAGATAAGACAGTTATGAAAAATCTTGAAGCTAAGCTTAGGGAATCCATCCCGTCGATAGTCGCTTTTCAGCATATGGCAGAGCATGATGCCGTTGAAGTCAAATATCTGGTTGAAGAGTTGCGCAAGAAATATGGCGACCGGGTCAATGTGATTAGAGTTGACAGTTCATTCAACCGTCCGGTTATTGAAAAATACAAGTTAAACGCCTATCCGACCTGGATTCTCTTCAAGGAAGGAGAAGAACTGATGCGCGAAAGCGGCAAAAAGACAATCGGCGAACTCTCCCAGCTCGTCGAACGCGCCTTCTCCTAATAGCGATTGAAATCATCTAATTGCCGGGATGGATTTTTCCATCTCGGCTTTATAAATTTGCGATTTTGGATTCTCATCCAAAATTCGTAATTTAGAAATGTCATTATGTCAAATCAAGACTTCTGGGAATCCATAGATGAAATCATTATTAATGGCTTCGATTCCAACGGTCTGGAAAAATTAGACTCTTATGCAGACAGGTTCATTAACCGGAAGCTCATATTTAACCGATTTTCACCGCAAGAACAGTATGGCTGCGCAACAGGAGGTTCGGCTCATGTCGTTGCGTCCCTTCTCTCGCGAGCAGAAGATCCGACAAATCCAGCAACTCAAACAAGGGGCAATTTCAAAGCAATCCTCCAACAAGGAGAGAGACAAACTGCACTCGTAGAGAAATGGGCTAAAGAAAAAGGTCTCTGGTTAGACGATATTGATACGCTTTTGGCTGAAAATCTCGGAGAATTTATTGCTGAAGGGGGAGAGGCAAAAGTTTATGATAATGGAATTGCTGTTTTGAAAACCATAGGGTTGGATTATTATATATTACTCTCGGATGCTCTGGATCGCATTTCCTTACATAACGCTTATTTTCCAGAAACCAAAATGGAAGTGATTGGTTTTGGTAGAGATAAAATGAATGAATTTAAGATTTTGATCTCACAACCATTCATAGAGGGATTCCCTATGTCGAATCCTGAAATAGAGTCCTTCATGGAAAAGTTGGGCTTTAGACTGCAAAATCCTCGAAATTGGACCTATCTTACTGAAGACATCTATCTCAGCGATATACATGATGAAAATATTTTAAAAACTAAGAATGGAACTGTCTTCGTAATTGATTGTGATATTCGCCTTAACACTCCCGAATTGGGGAAAGGTGGACGAAGAACCTCTGGTCGTGATGTGACTATTATTTGATGTTATTCAGAAAATTATAAATTTCCCATAGATAAAAGACATCCGGCTTCCGCTGCGGAAGCCGGATGCGTTGTGTTTGGATAGGTCAGAGATTTATTTCAGACTCCATTCGACGCCGTTCTTCGTGTCTTTTACGTTGAAGCCGAGGTCGGCGAGTTTGTTGCGGATGAGGTCGGATGTTGTCCAGTCTTTGGACGCCTTCGCGTTGGCCCGGATCTCCATCAGAAGGTCTACAGCCCCTTCGTATGGCTTCGTGTCGGTAGCCGTCCCCTCGTTGCCCAGACGGATGCCCAGCAAATCGGAAAGAATGGTCCTGAAAGTCTCCTTTAGGCGCTCAATATCCTCTCCCGAGAGGGTGATAGATCCGTCCGAGGCAGAATTGATCAGCTTCGAAGCCTCAAATAGATGAGCAATGGCCATCGGCGTATTCAAGTCGTCATCAAGGGCCTCCAGACATTTTGCCATAAAATCGGGCACCTCAACACTCGATTTCTCGCCAGGCGTGAGATTGTTGAGCCTCTGCCACGTGTCGAGCATCTTCTGCAACGCCTTTTCCGCAGCCTGAAGCGCCTCGTTGCTGAAATCGACTGTGCTCCTGTAATGTGCCTGAAGGATGAAAAAGCGGATCACCATCGGGTCGTACGCCTGTGTCAGCAGAGGATGCGTCCCCTTGAAGAATTCTTCAAGAGTGATGAAGTTGCCATAAGATTTCCCCATCTTCTTGCCGGCAATGGTGATCATATTGTTATGCATCCAGAATCTCACCGCATCATGGCCCTGGGCCGCCACGCTCTGGGCAATCTCACATTCATGGTGTGGAAACATGAGGTCCATCCCCCCGCCATGGATGTCGAAAGTGTCGCCGAGATACTTCCGTCCCATCGTGGAGCATTCGAGATGCCATCCCGGGAAACCTTCGCTCCAGGGAGAGGGCCAGTGCATGATGTGCTCGGGCGACGCTTTCTTCCAAAGCGCGAAGTCAAGGGGATTGCGCTTCTCCTCCTGGCCGTCGAGCGTACGGGTGGTGTTCAGCAGTTCGTCGATATTCCGGCCCGAAAGTTTTCCGTAATGATGGTCGGCGTTATACTTTGCCACATCAAAATAGACCGACCCGCAGCTTTCGTAGGCATATCCGGCCTCGATTATTTTCTTGATATACTCGATCTGCTCGATGATATGGCCGGAAGCGTGCGGCTCGATGGAGGGGGGGAGGACGTTGAGGGCCTCCATGTCGCGATGGTAGCGGTTCAGATAATACTGGACAACTTCCATCGGCTCCAGCTCTTCGAGGCGCGCCTTCTTGGCGACCTTGTCTTCGCCTGAATCGGCGTCATGTTCGAGGTGACCGACATCTGTGATATTGCGGACATAGCGCACCTTGTATCCGAGATGCTTCAGATAGCGGAAAAGGATGTCGAACGTGATTGCGGGGCGCGCATGGCCGAGATGGGCATCTCCGTAGACCGTCGGGCCGCAGACATACATTCCGACATGTCCCGGCTGAAGGGGAGTGAAATGCTGTTTGGTGCGCGTCAGGGTGTTATAGAGGGAAAGATTGGAATCCATGATGAGGGGAATTAGGAAATAAAAAAAGAGGCGCGTTTCGGCGCCTCTTTTGTTTCATGCCGGAATCAGTTGTTGCCGCCCTTAGCGTTGCGGGGAGCGATTTCGCCGAACTGAGCCTCATATTTCTTTACATTGTCAGTGAGCGCGAAGAGAAGCTTCTTGGCATTCTCGGGGCTCATGATCACGCGGCTGACTACGGGAGCCTGCGGCATGCCGGGAGCAGCGAAGATGAAGTCGATGAGGAACTCGCTGGGGCTGTGGCCGATCATTGCGAGGTTAGTGTACTTGCCATCTGCCAATTCAGGGCGAAGCTGAATCTGAAGCTGATTCTGGTTTTCTTTATTTTCCATTTTCTTTTAATCTTTGAAGTTGTAAAGGTAGTCCAACAAATATCAGGCCAAATAATCAATCCGGGAAAGGCTTCCGGTGGCCATCAATCCATTGTAACGCAAAATTAATCAAAAATTCTTTGATTTCCAAGCCCCCCGCCACCAAAGCACTCCAAAGCCCATCAAAAGGACTACCAATAGACATGATTCAGGGTTCAGCAGCAAAATTTCTTGCATCTTCTTGTAATTTCTTGCGCCTTCCCATAGAGTAAAACTCAGAATTTCGTATTTTTGCATTTAATAACCAACTCGCCATCGACCCTTAACATTAACCGAAAATTATGAATAAAGACCAAATTGATTATGTAACCTCTGTAATCGGAGCGTTGGCCTTGATGACTGGTAAGTCATGTTCATGGATCTACCAAAAACTGCAATCCGCAGGCCTCATAAAGGGTTATTTAGCCGACGCATATGAAGTGCTCCATACGTTTAGCTTGGAATATGTGGCCGAGGATGTTATTACTCTCATGAAGAAGAAAGGATACGAACTATGTTATAGTGTATCATACTTCAGACCAATGCTTTGATTCGCCCGATGTTTTGCATTCGCGCAATGCCCTTGATTTAGGGAAAGGATTCTATGTTACTCGGTTAAGAGATCAGGCCGAGAAATACTCGATGCGTTTTCTAAGGGTTGGGAAAAACGCTTTTTTACATATTTTCGAGTACTCCCCGGATGCTGATTTGCGAGTAAAGGTGTTTGACGCTTATGACGAAGAATGGCTTGACTTTGTTTGCGCATGTCGTAAAGGCGGGGAGGAATACTGTCAATACGACATCATTGAAGGTGGAGTCGCAAATGATAAGGTGTTTCAAACAGTAGACTTATATATTGCCGGGATTTACAATAAGGAACAGGCGTTGCAGAATCTTGCCTATGAAAAGCCAAACAATCAATTATGTTTTGTTACTCAGAAGGCGATTGACAGGTGTCTGATATTTGTAGAACATAAACCGATCAAACATGGATAAGGCAACCAGAATACTTCGGGATATGAAATATTCCCGCATCATTGATTTGATCGCCGATAAGTTGCAAATACCGCTTGAAGAAGCGATGAGTATGTTATACACTTCCCCTTTGTTTGAAATAATTGATGACGGCACAGCCGATCTCATCTGCCGCAGCGACATCTACCTCGCCGAAGAAATAATACGAAACGATCAGTCACGTAGCATTTACCAAGACACCCATACTTTGCCTAAGAAGTAATCGATAAGGGGCGGGTATAGTATAATCTTTTGTGGTAGGTTGACTTTATCAAAATTATTCTTACTCTATGTCGTTAATGTCCTGCGCCGGGGAAGGGGTTGGTTCGAGGTGGCCGTCGGCGATGCGGATGGTGCGGGTCGCTATTTCGGCCATACCGTCGTCGTGGGTGACGATGACAAACGTGTGGCCGTAGTCGCGATTCAAGCCGACGATTATGTCGCGGATCTCATCGCGGTTGCGCGAGTCCAGACTCCCCGTCGGTTCGTCAGCAAATACCACCTTCGGATCATTTATCAAGGCGCGGGCGATCGCTACCCGCTGCCGCTCTCCCCCCGACAATTCGCCAGGGCGGTGGGTCAGCCGCTGGCTCATCCCAAGCAGGTCGAGCAACTCGCGCGCACGCCCCGTGGCCTTGCTGCGGCTCATGCCGCCGATCAGCGCCGGTAACGCCACATTCTCCTCAGCCGAAAATTCAGCAAGCAGTTGATGAAATTGAAAAACAAACCCGATATGACGGTTGCGGAACGCCGACAACCGCTTGTCGCTCATCTTCGAAATCTCTTCCCCGTCATAAACCACCTTTCCCGAATCCGGCTTGTCAAGCGTGCCGGCAATCTGCAATAACGTTGTCTTCCCGGCCCCGCTCGGCCCCACAATGGAAATTATCTCATGCTCGGGAAGCGTCAGGGAAATCCCTTTCAACACTTCCAACTGGCCAAAACTTTTCCTTATATCCTGAAGTTCAATCATTTTTTTTTAAATTAGACAGCTTCATGATGACATGGTTCGCCATGTAAATCCCGAAAATAGCGGGTATGGTCGCCGTGGTTCCAAATGACGTCCGTTTGTTCCGGCTCTCCACTTCCACAATCGCCCCCGCTCGCGGCGCCTCCTCGCTGGCCACGACCCGCAACGTCCGACGCAACCCCATCTTCTTCAACCGTTGGCGGACAGCCCGCGCAAGACCATCCTCACGCGTCTCCCACAGATCCGTGTAAACAACCTTCGTAGGGTCAACCCTTCCCCCGGCTCCCATGGAAGATATAACAGGTATATGGCGCTTTAGACACTCCGCTAAAAGCTCCGTCTTGGGCGCAACCGTATCGATGCAATCAACGACGTAGTCATAGCCCCGGTCAAGAAGGTCGCCGATATTGTCGGGGGTGACAAACAATTCCAACGCCTCGACCTCAATCTCAGGGTTTATGTCGCGGAAGCGCTGCGCGAATAAGTCGGTCTTGACCTTTCCGATGGTGGAGATGGTTGCGATCAGTTGACGGTTAAGATTGGAAGGGGCGACCGTGTCGGCATCCACCAGCGTCAGGTGCCCGACGCCGGTGCGTGCCAGTATCTCTGCGGCATAGCCGCCGACGCCGCCAACCCCGACCACTAACACGCGGGCCGAGGCAAGGCGATCCATCGCCTCGTCTCCCAGCAGGCGCCGCGTCCGGGAATCCCTGGATTCCTCTCCGGAAGCCCCGGACGCTGCCTCTATGTTCGGATCTTTATTCATCAATAGCCCGTGTGACGAAGCCAGCTCCCCTTGAACCCTGTTTCCTCCAGTGTCTTCTCAACCTGGGCCGCATGTTCTGCATCCTCGGGAAGACCATGGACTTCAAGGATCTTGTCTACGGAATTGAGATCCATGCTCCACTGGGCATTCGGGAACTTGCTCTGCATCGCGTTCAGGATGGCTGTCTGGCAGCCTCCGCATTTTGCGTTAGTCTTAAATTTCATTATATAACAGATTAAAAGTTTACGATGATATTATTTCTTTTTGGTTTTGCCGAAGCGAGTGAGCCTTAGGGAATTGGTCACAACGCATACTGATGACAACGCCATGGCTGCCGATGCGAACATTGGTGTCAGCAGGAACCCGGCCCAATAGAGTGCGCCTGCAGCCAAGGGAATGCCGATGGCGTTGTAGATGAAAGCCCAGAAAAGATTTTCACTGATAATCCGGATCGTTGCCTCTGAAAGATGAATGGCCTGGGGCAACGCCGCCGGATTGCCTGAAACCAAGGTCAGCTGTGCCACCTCGATGGCAATGTCAGAGCCTCCTCCCATCGCTACCGAGACGTCTGCCTCCGCCAACGCCTCAGCATCATTTATTCCGTCGCCGATCATTGCCACTTTCCGACCCTCCTCTCGCAGCTTGCGGATAAAGTCATATTTGTCGGAGGGCAAGGTCTCTGCTTTCACATCTTTGATTCCCGCCTGCCGCGCAATGGCTTCAGCAGTTGCCCGCCGGTCGCCGGTCAGCAGAATAGTCTGGATCCCGGCCTTCTCAAGTTTCTCGACAGTAGAAGCGGCCTCCGGACGCAACGTATCCGAAACGCTGAATGCCATGATGGCAGCCCCTTCTTTTTCCAGGACTACGACCCCTCGGCCTTCCGCAAGCCAGCTTTCCACGCTCTCACGCAGTTCCTGACTCCCTGTCGACGCGAGATCCGCGCTGCCTGCTCGATATTTCTCTCCGCCGCTCGTGAACTCCATCCCTTTGCCGGGGATATAGTCGAACGTCTCGGGCGACACGGGGACAACCCCTTTCTCTTTCATCCATTTGCAGATTGCTTCCGCCAAGGGATGGGTCGATTTAAGTTCTGCGCCATAAAGCGCCCGCTCTCCTCCCGTTCCGACAACGGCCGTCACTCTCGGCTCTCCCCGCGTCAGAGTCCCGGTCTTGTCGAATACGACTGTGTTCACCTTTGCCAGGAGCTCAAGGGCCGTGGCATCCTTGATAAGTATGCCGGTTCTCGCCCCGGCGCCGATGCCGGCCATGATCGCAGTCGGAGTGGCGAGACCCAGTGCGCAGGGGCAGGCGATAACCAGGACTGATATGGAGGTGACCAACGCCTGGGGCAGATGGCCCGGGCCCGTGAAATACCATAGGCAGAATGTGAGGATGGAAATGAGGATAACGGCTGGCACGAAGATTGCGCTTACCCGGTCCACCATCCGCTGCACCGGCGCCTTCGAACCCTGCGCATCGTGGACCGAACGGATGATGCGCGCAAGTTCCGTATCCGCGCCAACTTTTAGCGCGCGGATGTCTATTGTCCCGAGTCCGTTGACAGTCCCTGCCGTGACATGAGCACCGACACTTTTTTCCACTTTCTCAGACTCCCCCGTCAGCATGCTTTCGTCAATAGAGGTGGTCCCTTTCTCTACGGTCCCATCCACGGGAATTCTTTCCCCGGGGCGCACGCAGACCGTGTCGCCGGCGCGGATCGAGCCGATGTCGACCAACTTTGTCGTGCCATCGGGGAGCACAAGCAAAGCCTCGCTCGGTTGCAACTCCATCAGCGCGCGGAGGGCCGCCCCCGTGTTCCGGCGGCTGCGTGCTTCCATCAGTTTCCCCGTCAACACAAAGGCAATGATCATCGCCGCCCCTTCATAATAAAGGTCGGCGCTTATTCCATGACTTTCGAAATAGGACGGGAAAATTGTATTGAACGCGGAAAACAGGAAACTGACCGCCGTAGAAAGTGCCACAAGGGTATCCATCGACGGGCGCCCGATCAGGAGCGAGTGCCAGCCACGGATATAGAAGTCTTTTCCGCAGACCGCAAGGACGACTATCGTCATTGCCATGTAGACCCAGGCCTCTCCGGGGAAATGGATGTGGATCATGCAGAGCGTGGCCAAAGGGATGGTCAGCGCCCATGCAAGGATTGTTTTCCATTTCATCCTTGAATAAGACCTGGCTTCCTCCTCATCTTTCAATTCCGTTGCACGCGCAAGGTCGCTCTCGACGATCATGTCGTAGCCGGCAGCGCGGACCGCTCCCGCCAGGGTCTCGGCCGAAGTCTGCTCAGGATTCCACACCACGGTCGCTTCCTGCGTCGCGAAGTTGACATCGGCTGAATCCACGCCCGGCTGAGAAGCCAGCGTCGATTGCACCGTTCCTGCACATACAGCGCACATCATCCCCGTCACCGGGAAGGAGGATTTATGTAAGGCTTTATCTATATTCTTCATCTTATGCGGCATTGCGAAAAAATCCTACAAGTTGCGGATTCTCCACTCTGAGGGATAGAGGTTGTTGGCCCGCGTCCCTATATTCTTAACAAATCCGAGGGGCCAACCGTGATAGCAAACCGCGACAAATCCGCGCGGTGTGTCCGGGGGAAGCGCAATGGCTTCATGACGGAGATAGTTCAATATCTCCTCTTCCGAAAGCTCTACGCATGGATATTCCTTCGAAAAACCGCATAAAAGCGGCAATTCGGGAGCCGGAATCTTCTTCCCTCCTTTTTCAGTCTCCATCGGGAAACCGTCGAGAACCACGTTTGGCTTTTTTCGCAGTTGCGCTTTCAGTCGCTCCCGGTCGCGAGACGTGCCGCATTCATGGTCGCCCGGCTTGCGAAGCACGGCTGCAAAGAGACCTTCCCCGCGTGTGAGGTGAGGCATGAAACGCAACGCCCTGTACGGCCCTGACAGTTCCTTCCCGATCCCATATTCTTCCGGCAATTCGGGAGTTGCCGACAACAGACCCAATTCTTCGATGGCAAACCGGAGATTATCCTCGTTCTCTTCCGTGTTGAAAGTGCATGTGGAATAGATCAGGAATCCTCCCGGCTTCAAGGCAGCCGCCGCATTGGCGAGGATCTCCCGCTGCAGGGAGGCGCATTGCTCCACAAGTCGTTCGCTCCATTGCGTGGCCGCCACCGCCTCTTTCCTCATCATCCCCTCGCCCGAACAGGGAGCATCCACGGCTATGATATCGAACATCTCGCCCAGCGAAGCGTATCGGGAGGAATCCGAGCGGGTCACCATTATCTCCCCATATCCCCATTTGAGCAGGTTCTCCCGAAGGATCTTTGCCCGCTGGGGGACGATTTCGTTGGCCACCATCAGCGACCCGTCCGGAAGGGCGTTGAGCATGGATGTCGTTTTCCCTCCGGGCGCAGCGCATAGGTCAAGCACATTCAGGCCTCGCGCCGGAGCCAGCCCCCGGATTATTCTTTTGGTTAGGGTTTCATATATCATCGAGGAGGCATCCTGGACGTAGAACACCCCGGCGTGGAGCAGAGGATTGAGTGTGAATTTCGGACGCTCAGAAAGATAGATGCCGGCATCGCACCATTTCACGCCCCCCTCCGCCTCGTATCCGGCTGCCAAGGGGGAAATCGCTTTGCGCCAGTTGGCCTTGATGCTCGTCTCGGGAGGAAGGGCCATAGCTGCAAAGAATGCATCCGCGTCGTTTCCGAGCAGTTTTCTCATCCGTTCCTCAAAAGGGGCGGGAAGTTCTTCTCCGGTAGGTAATCTCAAGGCCATATCTGCTTTTCTGGGTTTGTCTCTTTTTGCTCTGCAAATATAACACATTTTATTCGAAACCGAATTGCGGAGTAAACATGTCGCGTCCGAATGCGGAAGGCAATAAATAAGGCTTTTGATGCGTTTAATATCGTTGACCTAAAAATTCCACAATGAATCTTAGCCCGGCTCTCTATCTCGTTCCGGTAGAAATTTCTTCCGCAGATGTCGACAGGGTTCTCCCTCCCGAGAACCTCAGGATCGTCAGGGATATCCGTTATTTTATAGTGGAGAATGTCCGGACGGCGCGGCGTGCGCTTCGCCGTTGGCATCGGGATTTCCCGATCGATGAATCGACATTTTTCGAGCTGAACGGCCATACTCCCGCAGAAGAAATCTCCTCATTCCTTGACCCTCTTCGGCAGGGAATGCCAGTCGCCGTTATGAGTGAGGCAGGATGTCCGGCTGTTGCCGACCCCGGCGCGGCCGTTGTGGAAATAGCCCAGAGGGAGCGGTTGAAGGTCGTGCCGCTTGTCGGCCCGTCAAGCATCCTTCTGTCGCTCATGGCCTCCGGGTTCAACGGCCAGGGATTCGCGTTCAATGGCTATCTCCCAATCCGCGAAGGCGAAAAGGCCAAGGCTCTCCGCGACCTTGAAGCTCGCTGTCGCAATCTTGGCCAGACTCAGATCTTTATCGAGACGCCTTACCGTAACAACCGGATGATCGATTTCCTGGCCTCCACCCTTCGCCCCGACACGCTGCTTTGTGTTGCCTGCGATGTGACAGACCCCGAGCGCGAGTCCGTTATCACCCTTCCCGCCGCAAAGTGGAAGTCCGCTCCCAAGGATTATGACAAGCGTCCGGCCATTTTCCTGATCCACGTCCCATCCTGATCCACGTCCCATCCTGATTAGTATCCTTCCGGATGAACTGATAAATTTTTTATGCCAAAGAAAAAGATACGTTTTGATTCTCATCCTCAACTCCCCTTCGCTGAATGGGAGGAAGAATTCGTTGTCTCCGCTCCCAAGGGGAAAGCCCCTTCCGGAGGGGGTGTGCTCACGGATCTTGATGACAATCGGACGGCGTTGCCCCCCAAACGTATCTTCTATATCTCCCTTGCTTCCGGCTCAAGCGGTAATTCCTGCTATGTCGGCACAGAGGAAGGCGGCGTCATCATCGACGCCGGAATACGCTCCGAACAGGTGAAGGATATTCTGGCGGCAAATGGCATACCGATGTCGCGTGTGCGCGGCCTCCTGCTGACGCATGACCACTCGGACCATGTCAAGTATGCCTACAACCTCCTGCGCAATAACCGTCACATGACTCTGTTCTGCACAAACCGGGTCTTGAACGGACTCCTGCGCCGTCATTCGATCTCACGCCGGATCAAGGAATATCATACCCCTGTTTTCAAGGAAATCCCCTTTAAAATTGCCGGATTTGAAGTTACGGCTTTCGAGGTGCCCCACGACGGGACAGACAACATGGGCTTCTCCCTGGAATATGACAGTCGCCGCTTTGTGCTCGCCACTGACCTTGGCGCCGTCACCGACCGTGCGCGCCATTATATGTCGCAGGCTAACTACCTTGTTATCGAAGCCAATTATGATTCGGAAATGTTGCGCTTCGGTCCTTATCCAGAATATCTTAAGGCAAGAATCAGGGATGTCAATGGCCATCTCGACAATCAGGACACGGCCCGCTTCCTGACCGAAATTGCCAATCCTGCGCTCCGGTATGTCTTTCTGTGTCATCTTTCTAAGGATAACAACACGCCGGCAAAGGCCCTGAAGACTGTCCGCGAAGCGCTTGAGGCTAAAGGGCTGACAATCGGTTCGGCCAAGGAAACCCTCCTCGACAGAAAAGCCGATCTCCAGCTTATGGCCCTCCCCCGATTCGATCCGACGCGTTGCTTTGTTTTCCGTTAACACCCCCCTATAAAATTTTAGATCTTCCGGGTCTATAGGAGCTTTGAAAGCTCTTCGGCCACATCCGCGACGCCGATCCCCAACTGCCTCATCTCTTCGGCTATGGTTGGAAGCGCCCTGTGGAAGAATTCCTTACGCCGGATAAGGCCGACCTTCTGCTGAGCATCTTCCGCCAGGATAAAACCGATTCCCCGGCGTGGGATGATTATTCCCCCGTCCTGAAGATCCTCGAAGGCTTTCATTACAGTGCGGCTGTTGACGCCAAGTTCCCCCGCCAATTCGCGGACAGAAGGAACCTGACGCCCCGCTGTCCATTCCCCTGAAAGAATGCGGGCATAAGAATAATCGGCTATCTGTTTCCAGATCGGCTTGGAATCGTTGAATTCCATCATAGGTTGCTATGCTTCAATGCCTTGTAATTAAGCCGGACCATTATGACAATGTAAATGGCCAGCGCGATGCTGAGACCCCACGTAAAGCTGTGGTTGGCTGTCAGGGATTCCACAGCCTGCGTGGAAAGTTCGGCTGGTGAGCAGGGATCGGGTTCTTTGCCGGCATATCCGTCCTCAAAGCCCTTCTTCAAGGCAAAGATGATGCCATATATCGCTCCCACGGTCCCCAATATAATCTGAAAGACAATTACGGATACAAATCCTTTGACAAATCGGCCTGTCCGCGGTTTTGTCACGAAGTAAAGACAGGTCAGCACGGTCGCGATTGCTCCGAAAAGATTGAGTATTCTGAGCGAAATAGGATTGTTAAACCTGATATCGACCAGCATCATCAACTCCGATGTCTGAATTGCCGGCCAAGCCCGATAGATAAGCAACGCTGCTTCCGGAAGGAGGAAGACCGCTATGGCCGTGACTGCAAGGAAATAGATCAGACGTAGGGCCAGTTTCTCTGCCGCAGCCGCAGGGATGAGACGTTCGACAATCCTTGCATCCCCCGATTTGCAGAGCACAATCGGCCCCAGGTCATAACAGAACTGCAACGCAATCCATGAGACCGTGAAGATCCCGACCTGAAGGTAGCCATTCAAAGGAAGGAGCGTCAGAATGGCGCAAAGGAGGGATAGGGCGCCGTAAAGCGCAAGCTGCCGCAGGAAGGAACTCCGGTAGAATAGCGCTAACTGCCACACGCGCCCCCAGGAGAACCGGGAGGTGGCGCGTTCTTTGTTTTCTTCAATATATTCCATGGTTATCGGTGTAATTCTTCCATTACTTTTGCGTTCCCCGCCGAATGGAGCGCGGAATAGAGCATCCTCCAGTCCGGGGCCGTTGGCCGATCCGGATCGGCCGGCAAGATTGCCCGCGTTATCCCCATCATTTTTTCTGAATACAGGATGTCAGGGTTTTCCTCGTTCATAAGATTCCGGAAGGCGAGTCGGCTCTCTATTTCTTCTGCCGTGGCCGCCAGTATGAGCTGCGAACGGTTGAGGATCAATATCCCGTCAAAAAGATTTTCAAGGTCAGCTACGGAATGGGTCGAGACTATCATGGTCTGCTCCGGTTCGATAGTGGATGCGATCAGTCGTCTAAGAGTTTCGCGCCCTTCGATGTCGAGTGCATTCGTCGGCTCGTCAAGCAATACGATCGGCGTGCCAAGCGCAAGGACATACGCCAACTGCGCTTTCTTTGTTCGTCCCAACGATTCCCCCTGCAAGTTCTCATGTCCCGTCAGTCCGAAGGCCTGGAGATTTCTGTCGAAGGCTTCTTTTGAGAAGTTGGGATAGAACCGGGAATGGAGGTCCGCAAGTTCCCGGATTGTCTTCCCGGGTAGAAACTGGTTCTCTTCAAGCAGAAATACTCGGCCCATCTCTTCCGGGCGGTCAGTCTCTGAGTCAGCTCCGTCGATTGTTATGGAGCCGAATGTCGGAGTCCGGAGTCCGGCGATCAAGTGGAGAAGTGTCGTTTTCCCCGACCCGTTTTCTCCGGCAAGGAGATGGATTCCCGGCGCAATGGAGGCTGAGACGCCACGGAGCGCCGGGGATCCTGATTTAGGGTATGAGAAATCTATTCCTTTGATCTCGATCATCATTCAACGGGAGTAATCGTGAAACCAGCTTTGCGCAATCCTTCGAGGACGCCGCGTTCTCCGGGAAGATGGCCCGCGCCGACAACCACCATCAGCGCCTCCGAAGGCATCTCCTCGCTGAGAATCTTCACCCAGTTGTCGTTGCGCGAGTAAATCATGCGCTCAAGCATTCCGGGTTCATCCGAGTCCGCCTCAAGCATTTCGTCATAGATTGCCTGAATGTCGTGGGCCAGGTATGCGTCGGAGATCTTTTTGGTCTTCTCGGCCTCCGTTCCTTCTTCCCTGATTGACTTTATGAGCGACTCCGCCTGCTCAGCGATCGGCTGGTTATAAAGCATGTCTATCTGGAATTCCATCGTTTCGAGGCCGGCCACGGGTTTCCCAAGCTCGGCGGCACGATTCTGCATCGTCATGTCGATTCCTTCCATCGGGTTGAGCTCCGGAAGAATCCTCTGGACGCGAAGGGCTGCCAGCTGGGTCGAGAGCACTGACGGCTTCATCCCGTAAAGCATCTGGAGCGGGGCCTGGCCCCCCGTGTAATCTTCCCAGACTTTGGAAATGGAGTCGAGCTGCTCGGCAGTGAAGAGTTTGTCAAGCGTGCTGTCGGCAGGCGCGATGAACGACTGCTGCATGGCCATCAACTTCGAGGGGTCGGCCATCTGCGCCATCTCTATCTCGCCGTAAAGTTTGTCAACTCCCTGCATGATGGAGGGGAGGGCCTTGATCTCATCCACAACCTTGAGAGGGGCGAAGTGGTGGGTCCCTAAGATATAGCTGACTTTGTCAGAACCCTGTTTTTCCACTTTGTAAAGAATCTGCGCATCTGCGTTAGTCGACAGGAACATTGCCGCAAGGGCGGCGAGCAATACGGTCTTTTTCATTTGCTATGGTTTTGTTGGTTTAGTTTTCTATTAAGTGTTGCGGTGTTGTAGTCCGTTACAACACTGCAAAGGTAGAACCTCTGTCTGATATCTGCAAAGTAATTAACTAACATTAACATTAGGCTTGACAAATTGTTTTATTTCGTTATGTCTTATTCCTTAAATATTAATAATCGTTAAATGAAAGAGAAATTTATATGTTTTATAACATTGTTTTAAAAAATATCCCTACCTTTGCATCGAGTTTTTCATGGTATTAGATTTTAAGGTTAACGCAAGATTGGTTGTCGGGATGACAATCAATTTTTTTTTGCGCGTACGTTTCCGCTCATTGCCAATGAGTCCTCCCGACCTCTATATTTTCATATTTCCCTGTTTTTGATTAAATTTGTTTCGGCCAACGGATACGTTCCCTCCCCGGGAAATGCGCTCTGCTTGCCGTTTTGAGTTATGAAAACCAACATTCTTGACATTGTCAGGCTTCTGCGCCCGGCCCAATGGGTGAAGAATCTATTTGTGTTTCTGCCGGCGATTTTCGGCGGGGGCATTCTCAACGGCCATGTCATGGTCGCCGCCCTTGAGAGTTTCCTTATTTTCTCAATCGTGGCTTCCTCTATATATGTCATCAATGACCTCCATGACCTGGAGGCCGACCGGGCTCATCCCGAGAAGCGCAGACGTCCGATTGCATCGGGCCGTGTCCCCAAAGGGGGCGCCATCGTGTTGGCCCTCCTCCTCTGCGTCGGTTGGTTCGCCCTGAATTTTGTTTTCTTTGGACTCAACCCGGCAATATGGGCCATTGTCCTCGGGTATTTCCTGATGAACATTGCCTATACGTTCGGTCTGAAGCAAGTGGCGATTGTCGATGTCTTCATTATCGCGGCCGGCTTTGTCCTGCGTGTCCTCATGGGTGGCGTCGCCTGTGGGATTTGGGTTTCTCCCTGGCTGATAATGATGGTGATGCTTCTGACGCTTCTCATCGCTTTCGGGAAGCGGCGCGACGATGTGCTGCTGATGGAGGAGGGCGACAAAGCCCCCAGAAAGTCCGTGACAGGTTATAATATCCCTTTCGTCAATCAGGTCTTGTCCATGCTGTCGGCAACAACCATCGTCGCCTATATCTGCTATACGCTCAGTCCGGCTGTCGAGGCGCGTTTCGGTTCCCGCTTCGTCTATCTGACGAGTGTTTTCGTGATTGCCGGGTTGCTCCGGTATCTTCAGATTGCAACGGTGATGCAGAAAAGTGGGCGACCGACACAGATTGTCTACGGCGACCGCTTCATCCGGATATGTGGCCTTCTCTGGCTCGCCTCTTTCTTCGTCATTATATATTGCTGAGCCGACGATGGATTAAACAGATTAAACAATATGAAACAGCAGCAGATAATCAGTGCTTTCGATTTCGACGGGACCCTGACATGCCGCGATACGTTCAGCGATTTTGCCAAGTTCGCTTTTGGCCCGCGTCGTTGGTTACGTGCCCTCCTGAAGCAGTCCCCCCGTTTGGTCGGTTGGAAACTTGGCTTGGTCAAGGCCGACAAGGCAAAGGAACGCCTGTTCGGGGAGCTGTTCGCGGGAATGCCGGCGGTGGAGTTCCGCGAACTGGGACGCCGTTATGCCAAGAGGGTTGATGCTATTCTAAGGCCTTCGGTTGTCGGAAAGCTCCGCGAGGCGGCCGGACGTGGCGACAACGTACTGATTGTTTCCGCCAGCATAGCCGATTGGATACGTCCGTGGGGCGCATTGCAAGGTGTCGATCATGTGCTGGCAACGGAGGCGGAGGTGGGGGCTGATGGGCGGCTGACCGGACGCTTCTCCAATCGGAACTGTAACGGTCGCGAGAAGGTGCGCCGTATTCTTGAGGCCTGTCCTGACCGTAAGGAGTCCCTCCTTGTGGCCTACGGGGATTCGCGCGGCGACGCGGCTATGCTCCGCGAAGCCGACTATCCCAATTATGTCTGACAGTTTAACTGTTCTGATCTGTTCTGAATCAAAAAACAAAATTTCCATAATATGAAGAAACTGTTTCTCGCGGCCATGACGGTCGCCATGGCTGGGGCCTCCGCAGATGCCTGCACCAACCTCATAGCCACCAAGGGAGCCACAACCGATGGCTCCGTGATGATGACCTATTCGGCCGATTCCCATAATCTATACGGCTTCCTTCATCATGCGCCTGCGGCAAATCATGCTGCCGGGGCCGTGCGCGATGTCGTCGAATGGGATTCCGGCAAACCGCTCGGAAGCATTCCCCAGCCGGCAAAGACATATAATGTGATCGGGAACATGAACGAGCACCAGCTCGTGATAGGGGAGTCAACATGGGGCGGCCGCCATGAACTTGCCGACACAACGGGCCAGGCGCGGGTCGATTATGGCGAACTTATCTATATCGCCCTTGAACGTGCCAGCAATGCCCGCGAGGCTATCGACGTGATGACTTCGCTTGTTGAAAAATATGGCTACGCTTCGGAAGGAGAGTCCTTCACGATCGCCGACAAGAACGAGGTGTGGGTGATGGAGATGATCGGAAAGGGCGCCGAGAAGGGAGCTGTCTGGATTGCGGTCCGCATCCCCGACGGAGCCATCTGCGGCCATGCGAATGAGCCCCGTATCCGCAAGGTCAACCTGAAGGACAAGGAGAATGTCCGCTATTCGAAGGATATGATTTCCTTCGCCCGCAAGCGCGGTTATTTCTCGGGCAAGGACGAGGAGTTCTCTTTTGCCGACGCATATTGCGAACATGATCCCTCGACGCGCCGTGGCTGCGACGCCCGCGTATGGTCGTTCTTCCGCCGTTTCAATAAGGATGCAGAACAGTATTTCGCATGGTGTAATGCCGATTCCGATGAACCGATGCCTCTCTATGTCTTCCCCGACAAGAAGCTTTCCCTTGAGGATATGATGGCCTCCATGCGCGACCTTTTCCAGGATACTCCCTACGATATGACCAAAGATCCGGGAGCCGGGTCGTACCATGTCCCTTACCGCTGGCGTCCGATGGAATATGAGGTGGATGGCAAGAAATATTGCATGGAGCGCGCTATCGCAACTCAGCAGACCGGCTGGAGCTTCGTTTCCCAAAGCCGCGACTGGCTCCCCGATCCCGTCGGAGGTCGCCTCTGGTTCGGCACGGACGATACGAATTTCACCGTCTATATGCCCATCTATTGCTCCGTGACAGAAGTTCCTCTCCAGCTGAAAAAAGGAGATATACAGACTTTCGATAAGGATGCCAATTTCTGGATGACAAACATCGTCGCCAATCAGGCTTATAACCGCTATTCCCAGATGATTCCCGATATCCGAAAAGTCCAGAACCGTCTCGAAACAGACTTCATCTCTACGGCAAATGAATTGGATAAGTCGCTCACAGAGTTCTATAAGGAAGATGGGGCGGAGGCCGTAACGGCTGCAACCAACCTGTTTGCTGCCGCAGCGGCTGAGGAGGCAACGGAAGCCTACCGCGACCTCGCCATATATCTCTTCGTGAAGTATATGGACGGCAATATGAAGAAGACCGATGCCGACGGCAATTTCATCAAGAGCGAGTATGGCGTGCCGGTCTATCCTGAGTTCCCCGGATATCCTGACCCCGCTTATTATGAGAATATCGTGAAGGCCACGGGCGACCATTTCCTGATCAAGGAAAAATAACAACGCGCTATCCGTATAAAAATAAAAAATCATCCGGCAAGCTGCTGCGGCTGCCGGATGATTTTTATTGGGCGTCCCCTCTGGGTAGTGATCAATGCGTATAAAGGAATCTCTTGATTGAACGCTTCGGGGTCTTCTCAAACTCGTTTGGCATGAGGATGATTTTGTGGATCTGCTCGTAGGGTGCAACCAGTTTGTTGAGTTCCTTGCGGATATTTTCCATCGTGGAGTCCATGTCGGCGATGGAAATGTCAAAGCGGTCAAGTGCCTCGTAATCGGGATATACGAGAGCTGCCAAGCGACCGTCACGCTCCACGACGAGACTCTCCGCCACGAAGGGCATATTGTTGAGTTTGGCCTCGATCTCCTCCGGATAGATGTTCTGGCCCGAAGCCGACAGAATCATTGTCTTCGAACGGCCGCGTAGGAAGAGTGTCCCGTCTTTCGACCGGGTCCCCATGTCGCCTGTATGTAGCCAACCATCCTTGTCTATCACGGCTTCCGTGGCCGCCGGGTTCTTGTAATATCCCTTCATTCGGTTTGAACCGCGAACGCATATTTCGCCGGGAATGTTCTCCGGGTCTTCTGATTCGATCTTCGATTCCATGTTGGGGAGGGTCCGCCCCGAAGAACCGGGGATGAACTCCCGCCAGGGTGTGTAGCTGATAAGTGGGCCGCATTCGGTCATGCCGTAGCCGACCGTGAAGGGGAACTTGATCTTATGAAGGAATTCCTCAACTTCATGATTGAGCGGAGCGCCTCCGACAATCACTTCCTCAAACTCTCCTCCGAAGGCATCGATCAATTTCTTGCGTATCTTCGAGTAGATATAGGAATCCAGGAACGGCACAGCTAAGGTCCAGCGCATCGTCCCCTTTGAGATCATCGGCAGGATCTGGTTTTTGTAGATCTTTTCCAGGATTAGCGGGACGCAGATGACGAGGTTCGGTTTCACTTCCCCGAGAGCCTTTAGCAATACCCTCGGCGAGGGAGTCTTTCCAAGCAGGGTGATGTGGGATCCGACGGCCAGCGGGGTCAGCATGTCGAATGCGCATCCGTAGGCGTGGGCCAAGGGAAGGAAGGCCAATGCGCGCGAACTGCGGAAATGGAGCATTGTCTCCCGCCCGAAACATACATTGCCGGCAAGATTCTCGCCTGTCAGCATTACGCCCTTGGAGAATCCTGTTGTCCCGGAAGTATAATTGATTTCGACAACCTTGGAGTTGTCAACATCCGCATAATGGATATCCTCCGATGTAAAGCCCTTGGGATAGCGGCGACGGAAACGTCGCGTGAGCAGGCGGAGGTGACGCTGAAGCTCCTCTCCCTCCCGCTCATGGAGAAGATGGAAGTCCTCGATGCTCAGCACTCCGCGCACCTTAAGCAACGCCTCCGGCTCGATAGGCTCCCAGAGATGGGAGGAGACCAGGAAAAGGTCTGCCCCGGAGTGGTTGACGATATGCGTGATGTCGACCGGATTGAATTCCGACAGGATCGGGACGATGACGGCCCCATAAGTGACGGTTGCCATGTAGATCAGCACCCAGTTGACAGAATCCTTCCCGCAGAGCGCCACCTTCTCTCCCCGCTTGAGACCAATCGATTCATAGAAGGTATGGATTCGGGCTATTTCCGTTGCCAGCTCGCTGTAGTTGAGCGTCTTCTTCGTGACGTAATCGGAGAGGGCCGGAAGGTCCCAGTTCTCGATGAAACTTTGTTCATATATCTTTATGAAGTTCTCTATCTTGATTTTTTCCATAGTTCTATGTTGGTATCTTTGGGGGTAACGACCCCGGAGGCTCTGAATTTTTATGAGATGCTGTCTAATTTATTCGGCTTCGCAAGCTATGCGGTAAATCTCCCGGCAATCATCCATCGAGAGCTTGACATAGTTTCCGAGCGTGTCGCCCATGTTGCGATGCAGCGATTTCACCATCTTGTCGATGTCCGGCTCCTCGCCTCCGAGCAGGGTCCGCAGATTCGTTGTCAGGCCGAGATCATGGTAGAAGTTCTTCAGGTTGGAGATTCCTTCGTCGATAATTTCGTTCGTGTCTTTTCCGGCGGGGTTCACAGACATCACGTTGATGGCGAATTTCCAGAGTTTGTCAGGATTGCGGGAAGCGCAGAATTCCATCCAGGCGGGGATGATGACGGCCAGACCCGCCCCGTGGGGGACATCGTAGAATGCCGAGATCTCATGCTCAAGACGATGGGAGGCCCAGTCTTCAGTCTTGCCCACGCCGCAGAGGCCGTTATGAGCCAGCGTACCGGCCCACATCACATCGGCCCTCGCCGCGTAATCGTCCGGATTGAGGCGCAGGGTGAGCGCGCGGTCCATGACATCGCGCAATATCGCTTCGGAATAGGCGTCGACAAGCTCCGTGTCCGGAGTGTTGGAGAAATATCTTTCATAGATATGGGCCATCATGTCGACGACGCCGTATGCGGTCTGTTCCCAGGGGAGAGAATATGTCAGCTCCGGGTTCATTATAGCGAATTTAGGGCGTAGCTTGCGCGGGTAGCGAACGGATATTTTCTGATGTGTCTTCTCGTTGGTGATTACCGAGTTGCCGCTACCTTCGCTTCCGGCGGCCGGGATTGTCAGCACGACCCCGAGCGGGAGAGCGACTTCAGGCGTGGCCTTCCCGTCATAGAAGTCCCAGAAATCTCCGGGATAGACTGTGCCGAGGGCGATCCCTTTTGCCGCATCAATCGGAGAGCCCCCGCCTATTGCAAGCAGGAAGTCGATTTTCTTTTCGCGGGCAAGCTTGATGCCGTCATATACGTTGTCGGCAGTCGGATTGGGCTTGACCCCTCCGTAAAGGGTGTAGGGGAGTCCGGCGGCGGTCAGCGAATCGGTGACCTCTTTCAATAATCCGTTCTTTTCGATACGGTCCGAGCCGTAGACGATCATTACGTTGGTGGCGCCATATCGGGCGAGGGCAGCCCCGGCCTCTTTCTGAGTGTCGCGCCCGAAGATAAATTCGGTCGGGGAGCAAAATGTGAAGTTTTCCATCGGTTAAGTTGATTAATCAATTAGGGTCCGCTAAGATGGTCGCATTATTGGCCAGCTCGAAATAGGGGTTGGCGGGAGGACCCATTATCATTATAACAAAGTCGGGCCCGCAAAAAGTTGCGGACCCGAGGGGGAAATTTGAATAATCGGCAATTTCATCGTCTGAATGCGGCGCGAATTTCGGCCGCAGTGGTTTCCATCATTTCAGGGGTGACATCCTTTAGTTTGTCTCTGAAATCCATGTCTCCCTCATTCTGGAGAGGGATCAGGTGGATATGGGCATGGGGCACTTCAAGGCCGAGCACGGCCATGCCGACTTTGCGGCAGGGAATTGCAGCCCGGATTGCCTCAGCCACTTTCTTCGCAAACAGCGTGAGCCCGGAAAGGTCCGGATCAGACAGATCAAAGATATAATCGGTTTCCTTCTTGGGGATTACCAGGGTATGCCCCCGGCGCACGGGATTGATGTCAAGGAAGGCGAAATAATTGTCGTCCTCGGCAATCTTGTAACACGGAATCTCTCCTGCAACGATTTTTGAGAATATGGTCATGGTTTGTGTTTTTTCGGTTATCGCAAGATGCTCCGCGGATTCGGGGCAGGATGAATCAGTTTGTTATAAAGGTGAGTTGAATAGCAGGGGAGTGGCGACCGCGCCGTGCGGGAAGCCGGATCAGATCTCGATCTTCACGATTTCGAAGTCGACGATTCCTGCAGGCACCTGGACCTTCACCGTGTCGCCGACCTTATGGCCGATCAGCGCCTTGGCGATGGGGGTGGTGGCTGAGATCTTCAATTCGCGGAGGTTGGCCTCGTTCTCGGTGACGATCGTGTAGGTCATCGTTGCGCCGTTGGCAACATTGCGGATCGTGACCTTGTTGAGAAGCTGGACTTCCTCCGTGTTAAGTTTGCTGTCATCGATGATGCGGGCCGACGCCACAAGCTCCTTGAGCTTGGCGATCTTCATCTCGAGCATGCCCTGCGCCTCCTTGGCGGCATCATATTCGGCATTCTCCGAGAGGTCGCCCTTGTCGCGGGCTTCGGCTATCGCCTGCTTCACGGCCGGACGCTGTGCCTCAAGCTCGGCCAGCTCCTGCATCTTTTTGTTGTAACCCTCCTGGGTCAGGTAAGTTGCCATCTCTTGTCAGTATATTTTCTTGGCAGACGACCCTTAAGATCCACAGTCTTAGTAGTCTTCCGCACATTATGAGTTAGTAAAAGTCAGCGACCCGGCGCATATTGCGTCGGCCCGCGTGTATGTTTAAACAGCCGCAGAGTTGCCCCCGCGGCCGCGTTCTTCCTTTTTGCGTTGCAAAGTTACCGCTTTTATTTTGATTCAACAAGTTTTTTATTAATTTTGAATCCGGATTTATCCGCTATTATGTTTCATTAACATTCTCTCCTCCCTTAACCAATGACTATCAACGAAACCCAAGACGAAATAATTGAGGAATTCGAGGGTCTGACCGACTGGATGGACCGCTATGCCTATATCATCGATCTCGGTAACACGCTCCCGGAGTTCCCCGAGGCCGAGAAAACGCCAGCCAACCTTATCGAAGGTTGCCAGAGCCGCGTCTGGATCGATGCCCGCCGCGAAGAGAGCGGCAAAATCGATTTCCGCGCCGATTCCGACGCGCTTATCGTGAAAGGCATAGTGGCCTTGCTGATGAGGGTCCTCAATGACCATACCCCGCGCGAGATCCTTGACGCCGACCTTTATTTCATCGACCGTATCGGCCTGTCGGAACATCTTTCCCCGACGCGAAGCAATGGCCTCGTGGCTATGGTCAAGCAGATCCGCGACTACGCCCGCGCCTACGATCTTCTCGACAAGTAGCCGGTCGGCAATTAACCGGCGACTGGCCCTCCTCTCCTTCTCATTCTCTCCTCCTCCTTCTCCCGTAATAAACTTTTCTAACCTTAAATTAATCCATTTATGTTTGCCAATCAGCCAAAAGGCCTGATTCCTGCCGCCCTCTCCAATATGGGCGAACGGTTCGGCTATTACATCATGAACGCTGTGCTCGTTCTCTTCCTTTGCTCCAAGTTCGGGCTCTCGGAGGAGACAAGCACGCTCGTCTATTCTTTCTTCTACGCCGGCATCTATGTGCTGAGCCTCGTCGGCGGTCTGATCGCCGACAAGACCCAGAACTACAAGGGGACGATCATCTGGGGTCTCGTCATCATGACCTTGGGTTATGTCGTCCTGGCGTTCCCCATCCTCGCCACCCATGAGAACACGGCGTGGCTCCTGACGCTGACCTGCGTCGCGCTGTTCTTCATCGCTTTCGGTAACGGTCTGTTCAAGGGTAACCTCCAGGCTATTGTCGGTCAGCTTTACGACAATCCGAAGTATGCCGCCCAGCGCGATTCCGGTTTCCAGATTTTCTATGTCTTCATTAATATCGGCGGTCTTATCGCCCCGTTTGTTGCTCCGATGCTTCGTAGCTGGTGGCTCGGTGTCAATGGCATGACCTATGATGCCTCTTTCCCCGCGATGGCCCATCAGGTGCTGAGCGTGACCGACAGCATGAGCCTTGAGAATATCAACCAGTTCTACGCGCTGGTTAGCGCGCATGCAGCCGAGGTCGGTGCCCACGGTCTGCAGAACATGCAGGATCTTCAGGCTTTCTGTACGGAGTATCTGAAAGTGTTCAACACCGGTATCCATTATTCCTTCATCGCCTCCGTGGCGGCAATGCTTATCTCCCTCTGCATTTTCATCATCACGAAGAAGGGTCTTCCGACGCCCGCGAAGAAGGAGAAGCAGGAAACTCTTTCCTATACTCCCGAGGAGAAGGCAGCCATGGCCAAGGAGATCAAGCAGCGCATGTATGCGCTCTTCGCCGTTTTGGGAATCGCGATTTTCTTCTGGTTCTCGTTCCATCAGAACGGTACGTCGATGTCCCTCTTTGCGCGTGACTTCGTCGATACGTCGACGATTGCTCCCGAGATCTGGCAGTCGGTCAATCCTTTCTTTGTCATTGTGCTGACGCCGATCATCATGTTGATTTTCTCGTCGCTTTCCCGCAGGGGGAAGGAGATTTCGACTCCCCGCAAGATTGGACTCGGTATGGGAATTGCCGGTCTGGGATATCTGTTCCTGACGCTCTATTCGCTCTTCATGGGTTATCCCTCCGGTACGGAGTTCCGCGCGATGATCACGGCCGGTGAACATGTTGTCAAATCGGGCCCCTGGGTGTTGATTCTCTACTATTTCTTCATGACGGTTGCTGAGTTGTTCATCTCTCCGCTCGGTCTTTCATTCGTTTCCAAGGTAGCTCCGAAGCATCTTCAGGGTCTTTGCCAGGGTCTCTGGCTGGGCGCAACTGCAATCGGTAACCTGCTGCTTTGGATCGGTCCGTTGATCTACAACGCCTGCCCGATCTGGGTCGCATGGGCCGTATTCCTTGGCGTCTGCGTCATCTCAATGGGCGTCATGTTCGGCATGGTCAACTGGCTCGAACGCGTCACCAAGTAACCCAGCCTTTATTCAGGCAACGCAATAGCCACCCGACAGTCACCACCGCGACTGCCTACCATTAAGCTCCCGCAACGAGGAAGACATCATTCCCAGTTGCGGGAGCTTTAAGATTTATATGTTTAATTTAATATTTGTTTAAAATTGGAAATTTTCCAAATTATTTATCCGTAAATACTTGTTTCCTGATCTCCAGTGCATTTCAGGAGAGGTGGAAAAGGTGAATTTTTTGCAGAATGACAATATTTCAGATTTTGACCCTCTATTTATAAGGTTCTAAACCTGCTTGGCTTGTCACATACTTGCAAAATTATTTTAGAAATATTAAATTAGATGAAAATCTTTAAAATGAACGCCTATGAGAACGGACTTTAAGTTTATTACGACGACATTGAAAAGGATGATGATTTTTGCGTTCATGCTTACCCCGGTAGTCGCGTTTAGTCAGAATTGTTTCGTAGACGGGACTGAATGGAAGGTAGAGGGATGTGGGACTGAATCCCCTTATCCCAATTATTGGCATTGTAATATAAAGCAGGTATTTGATGCTGAGTCAGGATTTTCTGCCTTTATTGTGGAAGATGTCGAGGAAGGGTCTATCCAACATGGGGTATATGTAAAAACTGAAGGCGATCAAGTCTTTTTTAAAAAGACCCTTTCTTCAGAATGGTTGCTAATGTATGATTTTTCCCTTTCACCCGGAGATGTGGTGACGGTTTACCAGCCAGACTATGCAGATTCAGAAGGGTTGCCGAGGCCGGCTTATCTGAAATGTACCGGTGTCTCGGAAAGTGAGGAGTACGAAGGCCTCATCGCTATGGAGTTGGAAGAATATTCCGATGATTCTTACGAAGCAAATTTAGATGCGGAGCCGGAGAGATTCAAGCTTGGAAGTGGTACATGGTTGAAAGGTGTAGGATCAACCCAAGGAGTGCTATGGAACGCTGGTTTTGGTATGTGTGGATGGGGGTCCCGATTAATGGATGTGCTTTTTAACGGAGAAATCCTATACAGTTTTTATCTTTCAGATGTAAGCTGCGTTAGAAATGATACGAACATCCAAGTATCTACAAATGGATTAAATCTCATCGTTACTACCCCCGACCGGAATGCTACTGTGACTGTACATTCCATTTCAGGTGCGACCATAGCATCATCTATAACTGGAGGACGCAAGGAGATACCTGTTTCCTATCCTGGAATTTATTTGGTAAATGTTAACGGTCAGACCCAGAAGGTAGCCGTTCGATAAACCAAATGGTAATTAAAAACATCGGTATTGAAAGTCGTAAATTCTCAACGACTTTCAATACCGTTTTTTTAAGATCTATTTCTAATCTCTGTTAATGGCGGTGGGACTGATGAGTATGTGCATAAAAAAATTGATTGTCATCCCGACAACCAATCTTGCGTTAACCTTAAAATCTAATACCATGAAAAACTCGATGCAAAGGTAGGGATATTTTTTAAAACAATGTTATATAACATATAAAATCTCTTCAAATTAAAGATTATTTAACCTTGTATCACCAATTAATTTGATTAGATTAATCTTTATTAACAATTTTAAGAATTACGACCGATTTTAATAAGGAATTTTTGAAATATCGGGGATGTTTCATATTTTTGCATCCGAATCTACTGAATTCTCTATAAGATGAAGACTCAGAGGGGGCATTTCCTGCTCCGGTCTGCCCGGATTGGCATCGCGTTTGGATTGGCTGCTATTGCAGTCGGCTGCGGAGGCCAAGGGAAGACGGAGGCGTCCCGTCATTCTGCCGAGGCTGCGAAAGAGGAATATCACGCCGACAGGGATATTGCGATGACCGTATCGAGCATCGCCGATGCGATACGTGTCGGCGAACCCCTTGACACTTTAGGATATAATTTTGAGGGAATTCTCACGGATGGAACCGGACGACCGATTTATTCGGATTTGCGCGGTGCGCCGGGAATCTGGGACGTAGATGTTCTTAATGAGCGGATGGCGGTGGTCAGCAACCTTGATTTGGGAGACCTCTTGCCAGAGGATCTGAAGAATTATCTGGCATATTCGCTTGATCTTTCCGACAATGACATTATAGATGCTCAGCGCCTCGAGGAGGGAGACGAAGAACTGGAGATGGTAACCTACGACCTTGACGGGTGCCTGCTGCGCATAGAGACTCGCAAAGGAATGTCCGCCTCCGGCATCGAAGCCCCACTCATGCGCCTCACCCTCTCTTCCCCTCCTAACTGAACCACTGCTTGCTTTCGCTTTAAGCCGAATTCCTCTGAGAACGATATTAAAAATAGATCCCTTCTTCCGGACTGTCAGGCTGGAGCCACATCACATAGTAGATGGGAAGATAGGTGATTTTTCCCTCCCGACTCACCTCCCTCGCATTGGAGAAGACAATTGCTTCCTTGACATTGTAATCCCGGTTCTCTACAAAGCGTGAAAGCGCGCTATGCACCTTGTAATCTTTTCCGGATTTTATTTCGAGCGGCATGACAGAAAGTGTGTCGTAATTATCGATAAGGAAATCCACCTCCCCATTCTTCTTATTGTCATAATAGAAGGGTTTGAACCCATGGACATATAGTTCCTGGGCTACCACGCTCTCGTAGACCGCCCCTAAGTTGACACTTCGTTCATCATCAAGTATGGCCTTAATGTTCCTCCCGTAGAGGAGAGATGTCAGTAATCCGACATCATTTAGATATAACTTGATAAGATTTCGCGTGCTCGATTCGAGCAGCGGGAATTGGGGACCTGTCACTGCTCCTACCTCCAAGGCTACCCCGGAGTCCACCAGGTAATCAAACTCTTCCTGATAAGTGGAGAAACGTGCCCCCTTTTTTTCTTCAATATTCTTGGCGACTATCCGTTTTTTCTTGTTCTCCATCGCGGAAGGGATCAGCCTATACAGTCGTTCGATTTTAAGTCGGTGCTCCTCATCATATTTTTCAGCATCCGCCTCATAAAGCCGATGAATATCTCTTTGGATATTGCGCACCTCTACAATATTGTGGGTTTCAAGGTAGGCGTTTACTGCATCCGGCAGCCCTCCGGAAATCAGATATTTCTTGAAAAGGTCGAGCGTCTTGGTGTGGAGTCCCTCGCTCAATGATTGCCCCTCGTTGAAACTCTTTCTGATATGATCTAACAATTCCCTGCCGTATCCGTTGGCGATCAGGAATTCTTCGAAATCAAGGGGGTACATATGCTGGATGTCGATGCTTCCGATAGGGATGGAAGTTGATTTATGTAGGGTCAACCCTAAAAGTGAACCGCTCGCAATATACGTGTAGCGACCTTCTTGCCGCAGAAATTTCAGTAGGGTCAGAAGTTGGGGATACTCCTGTATTTCATCCAGGAAAATAAGCGTGTTCTCCTTATTTCCCAGTTGGCCATTGGCAAAAATGCTGACTGTGAGGTAAAAATCCTCCAGGGTATGGACATTCTCAAAAAGCCGTTGCCCCTCCTTGTCTTCCATGAGGTTGATCTCTACGAAATTTGGAAATAAGCTTTTCCCTACTTCTCGAATGATGTAGGATTTCCCTATCTGACGGGCTCCTTCTATAATCATTATCTTATCTGAACCGCTTTCGAGATGTTTGCGAATAGTGGATTCTATTTTTCTGAATAACATATAGTTAACATTTATTCCGTTATTTTTCGCCTCAAATTTACACTTTTTCCGTCAAAAACACCTATTAAAATTACACTTTTTCCGAGTTTTGAAGGCCGATTTTTACACTTTTTCCGAAGCTGCACTGTCCATGGATCAGCCTCCCCAAGGAGATTTTGCGGAATTACCAGCCTTTTTTGCTAAATTTGGAGAAAAATTAGAAGAATGTCCCAATCCAAGATAGTCCTTGATAACCCGCCGGCCAATGGAGAAAGTCCGCTGATTGTCGCCGAACTCTCCGCCAATCACGGCAATTCCTTGCAGACCGCCCTCGACACGGTCCGCGCAGTGGCCGCAGCCGGTGCAGATGCCATCAAGCTCCAGACCTATACCCCCGATTCCCTCACCCTCAAGGCCGACAACCCGGACTTCCGTCTCGAAGGTGGACTCTGGGATGGCCGCTGGCTATACGACCTATACACAGAAGCCCGCACCCCCTACGAATGGCATCAGCCTATCTTCGATCTTGCACGCGAACTCGGACTCATCTGCTTCTCCACTCCTTTTGACCTCGAAGGGGTCGACTTCCTCGAATCTTTAGGCAACCCTATCTACAAGATAGCCTCCTTCGAAATCGCTTGGCTTGACCTTATCCGTTATGCCGCCTCCAAAGGAAAACCGATGGTGATCTCCACAGGTATAGCCACTCCCCAAGAGATAGAGGAAGCGGTCGCTGCCTGCCGCGCGGAAGGCAATGATGACATAACTCTCCTCAAATGCACATCCGCATACCCGGCCCGCATCGAAGACGCCGCCTTGGGCGACATGACAACGATGCGTGAAAAATATGGAGTAAAAGTCGGATTGTCCGACCATGCCCCCGGCGCAATGCTTCCCGTAATGGCCACGGCCTTAGGCGCAACCTTAATCGAAAAACATTTCATCCTCGACCGATCGGTCGGTGGGCCCGACGCCGCCTTCTCCATGACTGCCGAAGAATTCGGCTCCATGGTCCGCGATGTCCGCATGGCCTCCGAAGCCATGCGGCCCGGTCCGCAAGGTCCCGACGCGCCTGCTCCCAAAGGGAGGGAATGGGGGAGGAGCATATATGTCTCGGCCGACATCCGCGCCGGCGAACGCTTCACGCCCGACAATGTCCGGTGTGTACGCCCCGGCCTCAGCCTCCATCCGCGCCACCTGCCGCAGGTGCTTAAATCCCGCGCCGTCCGCGACCTTCCCAAAGGAAGCCGGATCTCGCTCGACGACCTCGCGCTTTGATTTGCGCCTCTCCTCCATTTTTGTTATTTTTGCAAGCAACAATCCAGCATAAACAAGCCACAATCCAGCATAAGAAAGGTCATGCTCAACAATAAATCCGTACTCATCACAGGCGGGACCGGTTCCTTCGGCAAGAAATTTGTCGAAACCATTCTGAAACGTTACCCGGATGTAAAGCGCATCGTCATCTACTCGCGCGACGAACTCAAGCAGTTTGAACTCAAACAGCGTTACCCCCACGACAAATATCCCCAGCTGAGGTTCTTTATCGGCGATGTCCGCGACGGCGAGCGTCTCCGCCGCGCCTGCCAGGGAATCGACGTCATAATCCATGCGGCCGCAATCAAGCAGGTCGACACGGCTGAATATAACCCCGAAGAGTGCATCAAGACTAATGTCAACGGTGCGCAGAACGTAATCAACGCCGCCCTTGAAACGGGCGTGCAGCACGTCGTCGCGCTCTCCACCGACAAGGCTTGCGCGCCGATCAACCTATATGGCGCCACAAAACTCACGAGCGACAAACTCTTTACGGCCGCCAACAATATCAAAGGCGATCGACCGGTGCGTTTCTCCGTGGTGCGCTACGGCAATGTGATGGGCTCGCGAGGCTCCGTCATCCCCTTCTTCATCGGGCTGCGCGACAAAGGGGCCGCAGAACTTCCCATCACCGACATGCGCATGACCCGCTTCAACATCTCCCTCCAGGCAGGGGTGGATCTCGTTCTCTGGGCCATCGAGAACCATCTCGGCGGCGAGATCTTCATCCCCAAGATTCCATCCTATCATATCAAGGATGTGGCGACGGCCATTGCTCCCGGCCTTCCGCAGGTCGAGGTCGGTATCCGTCCCGGCGAAAAGCTCCACGAAGAAATGATCACGCCGACCGATGCGCTCAACACGATCGACATCGGCCGCTACTATGCCATTCTCCCCTCAGTCTCTTTCCAGCATTCCCGCGAGGACTATATCGCCCATCATGGCGGCAAGCCTGTGCCAGACGGATTCCATTATTCCTCCGACAAGAACACGGAGTGGGAGACCGTCGATTCCATGCGCGAGAAGATCCGGCTCTATGTGGACCCCGATTTTAAAGTTGCCCCTGATTCCTCCAAAGAATGACCCCTCCTGAACTCCCGATTCCCTACGGCCGGCAGACAATCACCGACGAGGATGTCGCCGCCGTTGTCGAGACTCTCCGCAGTCCCTATCTTACGCAAGGCCCGAAGATTGCCGAATTTGAAAAGGCCTTCGCCGATTATGTCGGTGCGCGTTATGCCGTGGCAGTCAACAACGCAACGGCCGGTCTTCATATCGCCGCCAAGTCGCTTGGTGTGGCTCCCGGTCAGCGTGTCATTGTGACGCCCCTCACATTTGCCGCCTCCGCCAACTGCATCCGCTATTGCGGAGGAGACGTGACCTTCTGCGACATCGACCCGAAGACTCGCCTGATGGACCCTGCCAAGCTGACGGAGATTCTTGAGGCTAACCCCGCCGGAACGTTCGCGGGGATCGTCATCGTCGATTTCGCCGGCTATCCCCATAATCTGGAGGAGTTCCGGAGGATTGCCGACCGCCATGGGTTATGGATAATAGAGGATGCTTGCCACGCCCCCGGGGCTTGGTTCACTGACTCCGAAGGCCACCGCCAACTTTCCGGCAACGGCAAATTTGCCGATTGCTCCGTTTTCTCCTTCCATCCCGTCAAGCACATTGCGACTGGCGAAGGAGGAATGGTGACGACCGATTCCCCCGAATTGTATGAACGGCTTTGCCTATACCGCTCACATGGGATCACGCGCGACCCCGACCGACTGGAGGAAAACCACGGCGGCTGGTATTATGAGATGCAGGACCTTGGCTTCAACTATCGTCTGACGGATATGCAGGCGGCCCTCGGCATTTCCCAGCTTCGGCGTGCCGACGCCGGGCTTGCGCGCCGTCGCGAGATTGCCGACCGCTATGACGAGGCTTTCCGCAGTCTTCCCGGTGTTACGATTCCTTACCGCGATCCCTCCGTGGGCCATGCTTTCCATCTCTATGTCATTGAGGTCGACGACAAGGAGGCAGATCAGCCCGGGACAGCCCGCAAATCGCTATACGATTTCCTACGGGCCAATGGGGTGCTGGCCCAAGTCCATTACGCGCCGGTCCACCTCATGCCCTATTACCGTCAATTGGGCTCCAGTCCGGGCGATCTCCCCGTTGCGGAACGCTATTATACACGCTGCCTCTCCCTGCCCATGTTCCCGGCCTTGAGCGACGCGCAGCAACAATATGTAATTGAGAAAGTAAAGGAATGGAACGCATCGCGATAATCCCGGCGCGTGGAGGCTCAAAACGGATTCCGGGCAAGAATATCCGTAATTTTCATGGCATTCCCGTCATTGCCTACTCAATACGCGCCGCTCTCCGCAGCGGTCTCTTTTCGGAAGTAATGGTTTCCACAGATTCTGAGGAGATCGCCGAAGTGGCCCGCCAGTGGGGTGCGTCCGTGCCATTTTTACGTTCGGCCAAGACGAGCGATGATTACGCAACAACGGCCGATGTCATCCGAGAAGTACTCGATGAATATGCTGCCCGTGGACGAGAGTTCGCTGAATTTTGCTGCCTCTATGCCACGGCCCCGTTCGTCACTTCCTCGCGCCTCTCGGAGGGCGCCCGGATGCTGGCCGACCATGATGCTGCTTTCTCCTGCGTCGCTTACAGCTATCCGGTCCAGCGTGGCCTTGAGATCTCTTCGGATGGCCGCATTGCGATGCGTTGGCCTGAATATGCCGGAGCCAGAAGTCAGGACCTTACCCCGACTTATCATGATGCCGGTCAGTTCTATTTTTCCCGCACGGAGGCTTTCCGGCGTTGCGGGTCGCTCTGGGGACCCGATACGGCCCCGATTGTGCTCAGCGAACTCGAGGTCCAGGACCTTGACACTCCCCTCGACTGGACGCTCGCCGAGATAAAGTTCTCGCTCCTCCGTTTCCCGGATAGGATAGATACCGAACATTACACCTTCCTTAACTATACCGTCCTCGACACTCCGACAAGCCTCCTGCTCCTCGAATGTCGCAATCTTCCGAGCATCCGCCGCTTCATGTTCAACCGTGAGGTTATCCCTGAGGCGGAACATCTGCGTTTCATCTCCGGATTGCCCACGGAACTCGACCGGGCCTATTATGCCGTATATGAGCGCGACGGAGCGCTGATCGGGAGCGTCAATATCCATTCCATAGCTGAACCGGGACTCCCGCTCTCGACGTTCGAACGGGGTGTCTGGTTGCGGCCCGCTGCGCAAGGATGCGGCCATTCAAAGCGTCTTCTCTCGGAATTCTACTCATGGCTCAAAAAGGAGAGGGGAGCGAAAGCCATCCTGACCGAAGTGTTTGCCGACAATGTGCCTTCCCTTGGTCTGGAATCAGCTTTGGGCGCTAAGGAGATTGCCTCGGAGGATTCCCGACTGAAACGCTTCCTGCTGGAACTCTGAAAGCGATGCAACGTAGAAGAATCCTCTTCCGCGCTGACGCGGGCCCGAAGACTGGCTATGGACATTTTGTCCGTAGCTGCGCTCTTGCCGGCTATCTGCGCCATTATTGTGAAGAGCATGGTGAATCCCTCGATCTGCTTTTCGCCTCCCGAGGGGACTCTCCCGGCCAAACGCTAACCCCATTTCAGCAATCCTCGCTCCTCGAAGTGGGCGCCAGCTTTATCCCTCTGGTTAGCAATGACGACTTCTTGCGCCTTCTCCTTCCTGAAGACATCGTTGTTCTTGACAATTATTATTTCACCAAGGCGTATCAAAGGGCGGTGAAGTCTCGATGCGCCGCTCTTGTCTGTCTACATGATATGCCGGGCCATGAGTTTGATTGCGATGTGGTAATTTCCGGTACGCCGCTTCCCCGTCATTCTTACTCCATGCCTGCGGATGCCCTTTATTTTTCAGGGTTGCAATACTTTCCGTTGCGCGCTCCTTTTTTTGCGCCCGCTGCTCCCACAGCCTTACGTAATGACGAGGACTCCCCGATTGTCCTTGCCATGGGTGGGGCAGACCCCCTCCAGCTTGCCCGACGCCTTGCCCCGGCTGTCCTTGAGGCTTTCCCGGAGAGTCCGTTGGTGATAATAGGCGGCAAAAAGGAGGATTATGCCGATGAGAGGACCACTGTGCTGACGGGCCTCACTGCCTCTGAGATGGTGGCCTTGTTCGACCGGTCAAAGCTCGGAATTTTCCCGGCCAGCACAGTGTGTATCGAGGCCTTGTCGCGCAGGCTACCGATCCTGGCGGGACGTTTCACGGATAATCAGGACTATCTCTACGATTATCTTCATAAAGAGGGGTATGCCGGCCCATTGGGTGATCTCAGTGACCTTTCCGCGCAGGCTGAGGACAATAAAGAAGTGGCTGCCGGCCTTATTCGCCATGCAGCCACACAAACGTTTTCAAAATCCGGTCCAAAAATCAATTTCCAAAAGGCCCGTTCAGAACTCGCCTCAGGCATTCTCTCCCTTATTTAGTTTGTGGACGCGATTTATCGCGTCCCTACTAAGAGCGTGGGGTAGTTTGAGGACGCGATTTATCGCGTCCCTGCTAAGAGCGTAGGGTAAGGAAGGCGTATAGGATTATGCCTAAGAAGAAAGTGAGGCCTGTCCATAGCTTTGCCGATCGGGAATAATCATGCGCTTCCAACGACAGTTTCTTCTTCTCATCCTCCGGCAGGTCTTTCGATCCGCCGGGATTATGGGCCGCGGCCCACGACCGACGGGTCATTATCCCGTAGTATATGGCCACAAATCCCGTAGGCGGAAAGCAGAGCAACGTTAAGACTATGGCCGGGATAAGCATCGACACGGGCTGAATATCTGTGTCCGGCGTTTCCTCCATCAGCGGCCGGTTGCGACGGAAGATATAGGGATCTTCCGGATCCAACTCCAAGTTGGGGTCTGTCTCGGGTTGCTCCGGCTCGGGGGTAACGGCGGGAGCTGCCTGCGACGGATGCATCAGGTCGAAAATACGGCAACGGAAAAAGCGGCAGATGTCGGCCACCTCGTCCGCCCGCTGCCAGTCGTCCATTCCTTTACACCATACGTACGTGTCCGGAAGAACCCCTGCTTCAGGGAGTTCCTCGGTAGTGAACGGTCCGCGCTGCTCGCCGTCGATCATTGCGAAATAACGCTTCACCACCACCAGGAAGCGATATTAGGCAGTTTCGAAAGGAAGAAGGCATTCCCCATGATGCCGAGCGCCGCAAGCACGCCGCCGATGATCACGAGGGTCCGCGCCGAAGAATTGGCCTGGTCGCCGGCAAAGGAATCTCCGCGGGCATACGCATCGTTGGCTTTCCCGGCCTGGATGAGGGCGATGATGCCGAAGATGCCGCCGATGCAGGATGTGCAGAAACCGACAACAAGCACAACAATGCTCCAGGGTAACCAATTGGTGTGGGGAATCGGTGTCCCGGGCTGCTGGCCGTATGGCTGCTGACCGTATTGCTGCTGACCGTATTGCTGTTGGCCGTATTGCTGCTGACCGTATGGGGGCTGCTGATATGGGCCATTCTGCTGAGGACCGTAAGCGCCCGGCTGCTCCTGCGTGAATGTCGGTGGCTCCTGAGGATGGTCATGCTTGGGGCTCTCCTCGGAGGTGATCACAAATAGGCTCTGAAGTTCCGGCACATCCCCGGCGCGGGTCCATTCAGCCAGTCCCTCGCGCCATACATAACTGTCCGGGGTCAGTCCCTGGCTTAGAAGTGCCTCCAATGGGAAAGGACCCGTCTGGGCTCCACCTTGTATAATGTAATAAAACATAAGCTTTTTTTTTACTTCGCTTACAAATTTAACAACAACCAACCGATTCTCCAAATTGTTGCAATATTATAAGACGTTTCATCCTAAACGGTCAGATTCCACTGAAATTTTACAATCCTTAAAGTAACTACCATGGCAGATAATTCCCAACCGACTTCGCGCGGCGCAGCACAATCCGCGTCCACTGCGCCCACTCCATCTTCTTCCTCCTCTCTCTCCTCTCTCTCCTCTCTCCTCTCTCTCCTCTCTCTCCTCTCTCTCCTCTTCGTCCAATCAGGTATATCCC
>CAYZQA010000002.1:67941-85922 GCA_964480745.1 uncultured Sangeribacter sp.
CTCCTCTCTCTCCTCTTCGTCCAATCAGGTATATCCCCGGGGAAAGGCCTACTATATTTTTCTTATTGCCTTCCTCGTAGGGCTGAGCGCGTTCGGCTCTTTCGTCAACGACATGTATCTCCCGACCCTCCCGGCCATGACCCGCGCGTTCCATTGCTCGGTGTCGACCGTCCAGCTCGGTTTGACGATGGGCATGATTGGCCTTGGCCTCGGGCAGGTTATCCTTGGTCCGGTCAGTGATAAATATGGCCGGAAAATTGTCCTTATCCTCACGCTTATTGTGTTTTGTATTGGTGCGGTCGTAAGTGTCTTCTCGCCGACGATCAATTTCTTCCTGTGGTGTCGTCTGGTTCAGGGCCTCGGTGCCTCGGGCGGTTATTTCCTCGCCCGCACAATTCCCGCCGACATTTATGGAGGTCGCGCCTTGGCAAAGATGATGGCCCTCATAGGCGCTATCAATGGCTTTGCTCCCGCCTCGGCCCCAGTAATCGGAGGTCTCGTTGCCGATTCCCTCGGTTGGCAGGGAATCTTCTGGATTCTATTCGGTTACGCGGCCGTGCTTCTGATTGTGGCCATATTTGGATATAAGGAATCCCTTACTCCGGCTCACCGTTTTCAGGGTTCTCTCCTGGATGCTTTCAAGGAATATGGGGTGTTGGTGAGGAATAAGAAGTTCATGGTGCATGTCATGCTGAAGGGAACTGCGCTCGGTCTGCTGTTTGCCTATATCTCGGCCGCGCCGTTTATCATTCAGACTCATTTCGGCTATTCGGCCCTTGATTTCGGTCTGTTCATGGGAGCCAACGCCTTGTTTGTAGCCGCCGGTTCGATGATCGCGCTCCGTTTCCGTGTGCTCAAGGACGCAGCCTGGCTTGCGGGAATCGTGCTGACGCTCGCCGTCGCCGTGGAAGTGTTTGTGCTCTTTATGATTGATGACTTCTGGGCCTTTGAAATCGCTCTTCTGCCGATCCTTTTCTCCATGGGCATGATATTCACGGTGGCCAACACATTGGCGATGAATGAGGGCCGCGAACATGCAGGCGCAGCTTCGGCTGTCCTCGGGTTGGCCGGGTACGTCTTCGGAGCGATTGTCGCCCCGTTGGTCGGCTTGGGCGACATCCTTCACTCGACCGCCATAGTCTTTGCCGCCATGACGCTGCTTGTCCTTGTCTGCAGCTTCTTCACGCGGCGTCTCGCGCCTGACGCCAACATGGCAAAAAAATAATTCCCGAGAAATCTCGATAATCCCGAGAATCGCGAAAATCCATAGATTATCGAGATTCTAGATTAATCTCGAGATTCTCGAAAACCCCGGAAATTCCCCCAAAAAAATAGGCTCCCCGATTGGGGAGCCTATTTTTTAACTATCAATTTCTGCCGTGGCAGTTCTTATATTTCTTGCCGGAGCCGCAAGGACAGGGATCGTTGCGTCCAACCTTCGGGGCTGCCTTAACGGGTTGGGGTTTCGACGGCTGGCTGGCCGCCCGGCCCGCGTTGCGCATCGCCTCGCGCTGGGCGCGCTCCCCCTCGTAGGTCTCATGCGTCGTGCTGTAGTTCGCGTAGGGATTCGGCGACGTCATCGTCGGTCCGCTCTGAGTGAATGTGCGTGTCTGGGAATATACCTGCTGGGCACGTTTGCGTGCCTCCTCACGCTCCGCCTCCTGACGGGCCCGTTCCGCCTCGGCAGCCTTGGCTTCCTCATAATCGGGCACGGCCAATTTGCCGCGCATGAGCGTCGAGACAGCCTTCGTGTTCATCTCCCAAAGCATCTTCTTCCAGAGCTCGAAGGCCTCGATCTTATAGATGACGAGCGGGTCCTTCTGCTCGTAGGCTGCATTCTGGACCGACTTGCGGAGTTCATCCATCTCGCGCAGCTGCTCCTGCCAGCAGGAGTCGATGCTCGATAGCAAGACCGCCTTCTCCCAGGCCTTCGCCAGCGGCTTGCAGCCGTTCTCATAACATTCCTGGATGTCGGCGCGGATGTTGAACATGCGGCGGCCATCCGTCACGGGCACGCCTACAGGGCCTTTCGCTCCGCGTTCCTCGACAAATTCCTTGATATAGGGCATTGCCGCATCTGCCATCTTCTGTTTCTTATGGGCCAAAGCCTCCATCGCGGATTCAGCCAGATTGTCGGCCACTTCCTGCGTGTCGAGCTTTCCATATTCCTCTTCCGAGAAGGGGAGTTCGAGGGCAAGCTGTTTGTTGACCTCCATCTGAAGCTCATCGTAAGTCAGACCCTGGTTGGCCATGTCTGTGCAGATCTCATAGACCATGTTGGCGATATCCATGCCGATACGCTCACCCTTGAGGGCATTCTGACGCTTGCCATAGACGCCGTTACGCTGGGCGTTCATCACATCGTCATACTCGACAAGGCGCTTGCGGACGCCGAAGTTGTTCTCCTCGACGCGTTTCTGGGCATTCTCGATAGATTTCGTGACCATCGAGTTCTCGATCATCTCGCCCTCCTTGAACCCAAGGCGGTCGAGCATCTTGACAACGCGGTCATTGGCGAAGAGGCGCATGACAGTGTCCTCGAACGACACGAAGAAGACAGAGGATCCGGGGTCGCCCTGACGGCCGGCACGTCCGCGCAGCTGACGGTCGACGCGGCGCGATTCGTGGCGCTCCGTTCCGATGATGGCCAGACCTCCGGCATCCTTCACTTTCTGAGGAAGCTTGATGTCGGTGCCTCGACCGGCCATATTGGTCGCGATCGTGACCGTCCCCGGCTGACCGGCGCGGGCCACAATCTCGGCTTCCTGCTGATGGAGCTTCGCGTTCAACACCTGATGAGGAATCTTCCTCAGCTTAAGCATCTTCGAGAGCAACTCGGAGATTTCCACCGAAGTCGTACCGACAAGCACCGGACGGCCCGCATTGACCATATCCTCAACCTCCTGGATTACGGCCGCATATTTCTCCTTCTTCGTGCGGTAGACACGGTCGTTCATATCCTCGCGGATAACGGGACGGTTGGTCGGGATCTCGATGACGTCGAGCTTGTAGATATCGTAGAACTCGCCGGCTTCCGTCATTGCCGTACCGGTCATACCTGCCAGCTTCCTGTACATACGGAAGTAGTTCTGTAGCGTCACGGTCGCGTAGGTCTGCGTGGCGGCTTCCACCTTCACACCCTCCTTGGCCTCGATCGCCTGATGGAGACCGTCGGAATAGCGGCGACCCTCCATGATACGTCCCGTCTGCTCGTCGACAATCTTGATCTTGTTGTCGTCAAGGACATATTCGACATCTTTGTCAAACAGCGTATAAGCCTTCAGCAGCTGGTTGACCGTATGGACGCGCTCGGCCTTGACCGAGTAGTTCTGGAGCAGAGCGTCTTTCTTCTCGCGCTTCTCGTCGGCTGTCAGGTCTTCATTCTCAACGGCAGAAAGCTGCGATGCGATATCGGGGAGGATGAAGAACTCAGGGTCGGAGGTCGTGCCGGTCAAGACCTCGATACCCTTGTCCGTAAGCTCGATGGAGTGGTTCTTCTCGTCGATTACGAAATAAAGGGGCTCGACGGCCTTCGGCATCTCGCGGTTGTTGTCGGCCATATATTTGGCCTCGACTTTGAGCATCAGCTGCTTGATACCCTCCTCGCTGAGGTAGCGGATAAGAGGATTATGCTTCGGGAGCGCTTTGTAGGCGCGGAACAATGCGAGGCCACCCTCTTCAGTGTTCCCGGCTGAAATCTTCTCCTTAGCTTCGAGCAGGAGGCTCTGGGCGAGCTTACGCTGGGCGTTGACAACCTTCTCGACATTCGGCTTGAATTCGTTGAACATCTGGTCGTCACCTTTCGGCACCGGTCCCGAGATGATAAGCGGCGTACGCGCATCGTCGACAAGCACGGAGTCAACCTCGTCGACAATCGCGTAATAATGGTCCTCACGCTGCACGAGGTCGGCCGTCTGGGTCGCCATGTTGTCGCGGAGGTAGTCGAAACCGAACTCATTGTTCGTTCCGAATGTGATATCTGATGCGTATGCCTCGCGGCGTTCCGGGGAGTTGGGCTCCGTCTTGTCGATACAGTTGACGGTCAGGCCATGGAACTGGTAGAGCGGGCCCATCCACTCGGAGTCACGCTTGGCAAGGTAATCATTGACCGTCACGACATGGACTCCCTCGCCCGTCAGGGCGTTCAGGAAGACAGGGAGCGTCGCCACGAGGGTCTTACCTTCACCCGTAGCCATCTCCGCGATGTTGTTGGTGACCTTCCCCTTGTTCATCATGCCGTGGAGCACCATTCCTCCGATCAGCTGGACATCATAGTGGGCCATATCCCACTTCATCATGTTGCCTCCGGCCATCCACTCATTCTTGTAGATCGCCTTGTCGCCGTCGATGGTGATGAAGTCCTTGCCGGCTGCTGCCAAGGCGCGGTCGGCGTCTGTAGCCGTGACTTCGATTGTGTCATTGTCCTTGAAGCGGCGGGCGGTTTCCTTCACGACTGCAAACACCTCCGGGAGAGCCTCGTCGAGATCCTTCGCGTAGTTGTCATACATCTCTTCGCGCAGGTCGTCGATCTTCTTCCAGAGCGGCTCGCGCTTGTCATAGTCGAGGGTTTCGATCTCCTTGCGGATCTCGTCCATCTGCTTCTTGTATTCCCCGGCATTGCCGCGGATGCGGTCGCGGATAACGTCGATGCGTCCGCGAAGTTCATCATTGCTGATCTCGACTATCTCCTCGGAGATAGGGTTGATTTCGTTGTTGAGACGGTTCCAGAGAGGACGCACGGCCCTTTCGCTCTGGTCGCCGAATATAGATTTGAAAATTTTGCCGAACATGGCTATTTATGTGTATATGATTTCTGAATTTTTTGTTTGCCTCCTGAAGCGCAAGGAATAAAGACTTCTAAATTCCTCCAGCCTAATGACTAAAACCTAAGGCCTAACTCAGCGAAGGCTGATTGCGCGTGAACGCGTGCCGTTCGGCGAGCGGCAGCGCAGGATGCCGGCCACGGTCGGCGCAAGCGCCGTGGCCTTCACCGGCGTGTCGATCCTCTGCGACGCCACGCCCGGAGCCATGATGAATGCCGGCGTGAGAGCCGGAGCAAGTCTGTAAGTCTTCGTTACGGGAGGATATTGCTCGTCGTCAACGATTTTCCATCCCGGGATATATTCAAGGATGATGTCGCCGCTCAGTCGAGGATCGGTAGCGTTCCGAAGATCGCGCGTCTCCTCGTTGGTAGGCGAAAGGATGTCGCCCAGCGTCAGCGCATCGGCCACGCCGCTCATTTTCGTCAGGAACGCCCGCGCATCGGCTATGACAGCCTCTGCATCCAATTTTCTCTCTTCGAGGGCCTTCCGGTTGAAATAGACATTCCGGTCGCGGATCGCCTCCACATATCCTGCCGCGCCATGACGCGCCGAAAGATATGAATTGAGCAACGACCGCGCGCGCTTCACGGAGAATTCCCCGCCCGGGAGGCGATAGCGTTTATCCTCGACAACTGCCTCGTCGCAATAGCCCGTACCCGTCAGCCATATCAGTGCATTTCCCTGACCGGCATAACGGTCGATAGCCTCCAAAAGACGACCCAACTGGCGGTCAAGACGAAGATATGTGTCTGTCTCCTCCATCCGTCCCGACCCTGCGGCTCCATATTTGAATGGCGCGACGCTATATGCGATGTTGATCACCTCCGTGCCGTCGCCCGGCTGCTGCTCGAGTTGGCGCAGAAGTTCAATCGCAACGTCCGTCACTTCGGCATTTGCCGGCGCGGAAGTCGCGAATTTCTTATATACATCCCTGTCGGAATGGGAGAACTGATGTCGGAAAAGTTGCTTGCGGTCGGTTATTCCCGCCGCCGCGGCCGTCTCGTTCAGCGGTCGCCATTGCAGCGTGTCGATTTTCGCCGACACTGAGTTGCGGAAATTGCGGTTGGAGACAACTCCGGGCAGCGGACCGTAATAAGAGGTCGTGGCCCAGTTGCCGGAGGTGTTGTTTAGCCATATCGCGCTGTTCCCGGCGTGTCCGGCAAGCACAATGGCCTGCTGCGGATCCATCGCCACGCTGTAGATTGTGGCATTCCCCTGCCGGTCGATCGCTATTTCGTCGCTCAGGGTCGAGAGGCGTATCCCTTCCGGCGTGAAGGAGTCGTTGGTCAGGTTGACTTTTCCTGCGGCCAACGCGGGCGTGAGAGAGCCGGAGGGATTCTCCGGGTCTGCAACCATCGCCGCCGAGACGCCGGTCTGCGAGGGATATGCCCCCGTCTGGATCATCGCCGTCGCCGCCGTGGCGTCGAGGCTCTGCGTTCCGAAATCGACATCCCTCAGATAAGCCCCCTGCTCAAGGAGGGTCCTGAAACCGCGTTCGCCGAAGTAGGCCTGAAGCTCCTCGATCTTGTCGCTCTGCAACTGGTCGACCACGATTCCAACCACCAGTCGCGGTTGCGCGGCGCGAGGTGCGGACGCAACGCGACCCGCCGCACTTGCCTGGGCGGCCAGCGCAGCGATTGTCGAGATGGTGGCTATGGCGTAAAAGACGCGTCTCATAAGCTTATCTGAATTGTAACGTAGCCGACAGCTGTTTTATTGTTTCTTCGGAGGAAAAAGAAGATATATGACGGAGAGCAGGAGCGTCGCGCCGATCAGCGGGAAGAAAGCCGGGTTTGCGCTTTGCGGCTGCCAGGGCCAGACGATCAGAAGGATGGTCAGGACGATGCAGTTGAGCCATGCCATGGCGCGCGCCGGGATATTGGCGCGTCCTCTCAGCGGCGAGCATACTGCCATCACCAGCTGCAGCGGGTTGAGCCAGAAGAGCAGAAGATTAGGCGACGTCGCCTCGTGGGAGGAGATGAAGACAAGGAAGGCTATCACGCAGCCCGCCAGTCCGCAAACTAAGAACCAGATAAAATAAAGCCATCCGTAAATCTTTTTCCTCCGGATCATCAGCACGCAGAGCAACGTCGTGATGGCGAAGAAGAGCCAGCAGCAGAAAAGGGGGCTGAGATACCATGGGGTAGGAGGGAGCGAGGCGTCAGCCCGGCCTTCGTTAAGGACTACAGTGGAGCGGACAACGGGCGTCCCGTCGCTCCAGCGCGCCGAGGCAAGCCGTTCGGCCATCACCATCGGTACAAACAGCTCCTCGCGCGGACGTAGCGGCCTGTCGAGATTGCCGCCGAGGGCGAGATCGATCCCGAACTGATACCATGGATATGCCCCGTGGAAAGCCCGCATCTCGTTGCGCCATGTTCCGAAGGCCAATGTATCGGGTAGAAGCAGCTTCCCGCCGCCCGCTTCTTCGAGCCGGTCGACAATCCGTGTCGCGCAGTTGTCGCGCACATAGTTGTAGCGGTATTCCCGGTTCTCCGGGAGCAGGTCGCGCCGAAGCAGCCGCAGCAGCTCCTCCCGCCGCTCCGGCGTCAGGTTCAGCTCCTGCTCGATGACGCTTCTCCCTCCCGCGAAATATTCCGGGAAGAAATAACGCGAGGGATATGCACCGGCCCTATAATCGGTCTCCCCCTTGACGAAGCGGTAGACAAAATTCGGCTGGTCGAACGAAAAGAGACCGTAGTTCCAGATAGTGTCGGCTCCGGAGGCATAACGGACCCTTACGGCTTCATGGCCGCAAAGCTCAAAAATCTCCTTGCCGGGGCCGCAAGTGATCAGGCTGACCGTAACCGAGTCAGCCTCCGTCCGGGGGTTAACGGCCGCTGCCTGCCGCCGGGCATGCGCCGGGAGCAGGCAGCTTAAAAGGATGAGAAGCGGAATGAATCTCGACATTCTCTCAATTTTAATATTCGCAGTTTTTCGGATAGCGCGGGAAGGGGATGACATCGCGGATATTCTGCATTCCCGTCACAAACAGGACGAGACGCTCGAAGCCGAGGCCGAATCCGGAGTGGGGCACTGTCCCGTAACGGCGCGTGTCCATATACCAGTCCATGCCCGTAAGGCCCTGTTCCTCGACGCGGGCGGCGAGCTTGTCGAAATTCTCCTCGCGCTGCGAACCGCCGATGATCTCGCCGATCTTCGGGAAGAGGACGTCCATGGCGCGGACCGTCTTCCCGTCTTCGTTCAGCTTCATGTAGAAAGCCTTGATCTCCTTCGGATAATCGGTCAGGATAACGGGGCGCTTGAAATGCTCCTCGACGAGGAAACGCTCATGCTCCGACGCAAGGTCAACTCCCCAGTAGACGGGGAACTCGAACTTGCGGCCATTCTTCTGGGCCTCTTCGAGGATGCGGATTCCTTCGCCGTATGGGAGACGCACGAAGTCGTTGTTGACAACGAAGTTCAGACGCTCCTTGAGCTCCGGATCGAAATGCTCCTGGAGGAAGTCGATGTCATCGCCGCAATGGTCGAGCGCATATTTGACACAATACTTGATGAACTCCTCGGCGAGGTCCATATTGTCCTCGATCTCATAGAAGGCCATCTCCGGCTCGATCATCCAGAACTCGGAGAGGTGGCGCGGGGTGTTGGAGTTCTCGGCGCGGAACGTCGGGCCGAACGTGTAGATGCAGCCCAAGGCCGTTGCTCCAAGCTCTCCCTCCAGCTGGCCGGAAACGGTCAGCGAAGCCATCTTGCCGAAGAAGTCCTCCGAGTAGTCCGGCTTTCCGGCCTCGTTGAGGGGCATGTTGTCGAGCGGAAGGGTGGTCACCTGGAACTGTGCGCCGGCTCCCTCGCAGTCGCTCGAAGTGATGAGCGGAGTGTGGAAATAATAGAATCCCTTGTCATTGAAGAACTTGTGGATCGCATACGCCAAGGCGTGGCGAATGCGGAGCACAGCCCCGAACGTGTTCGTGCGGGGGCGCAGGTGAGCCTTCTCGCGCAGGAATTCGAGGGTATGGCCCTTCTTCTGGAGGGGATAAGTGGCGGGATCCGCCGTGCCGTATATCTCCAGTTCCTCGGCCTGGACCTCAACGCTCTGTCCTTTGCCGGCCGAAGCAACGAGGGAGCCCTGGACATGGATCGACGCGCCGGTCGTGATCGGGCGGAGGTCGTCATCCGTGAAGCGGCTCATGTCGAAGACGATCTGGAGGTTCTTGATCGTGCTTCCGTCGTTGAGCGCCACGAACTGGACGTTCTTGTTGCCGCGTCGGGTGCGGACCCATCCCTTCACATCGACCTTCTTCCCCTCGAAAGCCGAGGGGTCGGCGAAAATCTCCTTTATGGTTGTTCTTTTGATTTTTTCCATCAATTTCTAATCAAATCAATTATTCAAAGCTTCCCATGCGCAGGAAGTTGACCTCATCCTGGGTCAGGTAGCGCCAGCGTCCTCGGGGAAGGTTCTTCTTTGTCAAGCCGGCGAAATAGACGCGGTCGAGCTTCGTTACGCGGTAGCCGAGATGTTCGAAAATGCGGCGGACGATACGGTTGCGGCCGGAATGGATCTCGATGCCGGCCTGGTTGCGGTCGTCGCTGACATAGCTGATTGCATCGGCATGGATTTCGCCATCCTCAAGTTCGATTCCGTCGGCGATCTTCTGCATATCCTCTTCCGTAATATCCTTATCGGTCCAGACATGATAGATCTTCTTCTTGACAAACTTAGGATGAGTCAGCTTGGAGGCGAGGTCGCCGTCATTGGTGAGCAGCAGGACGCCGGTCGTGTTGCGGTCGAGGCGCCCTACGGGGTAGATGCGCTCCTGGCAGGCGTTGGCTACGAGGTCGAGCACGGTGGTCCGGCCGTTGGGATCGTCGCTCGTCGTGACGCAATCCTTCGGCTTGTTGAGCAGGACGTAGCATTTACGTTCCGGCGTAACGACCTTGCCGTCATATTCGACAACGTCGTTGCGGGTGATCTTCGTTCCGAGTTCGGTCACGACTTCGCCGTTGACCTTGACTTTTCCTGAAGTGATATATTCATCGGCTTCGCGGCGGGAGCAGATGCCGGCGTTGGCCATATATTTGTTGAGGCGCACTTCTGCCGTCGGGTCGATATCCTCAAGGACATAATCGATTTGTTTGGGACGGGGAGTGAACTTCTGGGCACCCTGCTGGCCCTGGCCGTTCCATTTCTGGTAGCCCTGTCCGGGTCGACGCTGCTGGTAGCCGTTGTTGGGACGGCCCTGGTAGCCCTGTCCGGGCTGACGCTGCTGGTAGCCGTTGTTTGTGCGGGGCTGGTAGCCTCCGGGCTGGCGCTGCTGGTAGCCGTTGTTTGTGCGGGGCTGGTATCCACCCGGCTGACGCTGCTGGTATCCGTTGTTTGTGCGGGGCTGGTATCCACCCGGCTGACGCTGCTGATAGCCGTTGTTGGTGCGGGGCTGATATCCTCCGGGCTGACGCTGCTGGAAGCCCGGACCGGCCTGCCGTTGCTGGTAGCCTCCCTGTTGGTAGCCGTTGTTGGAGCGCTGCTGATAGCCTCCCTGGCGCTGGTAGCCATTGTTGGGACGCTGCTGGTAGCCATTATTCGGGCGCTGGTAGCCGTTGTTGGAGCGCTGCTGGTAGCCTCCCTGGCGCTGGTAGCTGTTATAGGGACGCTGGTAAGAGGAATTGGAGGAATCCTCATTGTCGGAGACGCTCTCCGAAGAGGAGTGGTTGACTGACTGTTCTGGATAAGTCACTTTCTCATAACGCGGTTCCTGGTCGGCAGCCGAAGTGGGGGGCTGCAGTCCGATTCTCGGACGTCTTGGTTTCTTAGCTTCTTCCATAACGAATGTTTTCATGTCGCGGGCCCCGCCTCCTCGGCGAGCCCTGCGGCCTCTTCATGGTTTGGGTTTTGAATTTGATAAATAATTTAAAATAAAGTTGCAACTTCTCCGGCCATTGCGGGGACCGGAGCGGGATGGTGAAACGCCGCGCGGGCGCATGTCATTAAAACGCCACAAAAATAATAAATATTTTCCAAACTCCAATTTCGCAATTCAAAACAGCCTAAAAATTACTATATATCCGACTGGATAATCCAAAAGAAGGAATAGCTTGGCCGCGGAAAAGTAAGCTTCTACCTGCCGGAGTAGGGACGCGATAAATCGCGTCCGTGCACCCCACAGCGAGATCCAAATTTCCTTGAAAAAACGGCAAAAATTGCCAATCTGGCTTTGAAAAAACGGCAGAAATTGCTAACTTTGGCTTGAAAAAACGGCAGAAATTACCAACCTGGCTTTGAAAAAACGGCAGAAATTGCTAACTTTGGCTTGAAAAAACGGCACGTATATGTTTAATTCATTGATAAACAAAAAGATATAAAATGTTATATAGAACAGTAAATAAATATATAGAGGACTACTATGCAACTTCGCGAAATGCCTTGCTACTGACCGGCGCGAGACAGACCGGGAAAACCTTTTGTGCCCGGTTGCTTGGAAAAAAATTCAAATATTTCATTGAACTCAATTTCATCGAGCATCCCGAAGCCATCGGAATATTTAAAGATGTTACTTCGGCCGATGAAATCCTCCTGAGATTGTCAGCTCTTGTTCGGACTCCCATAGAGCCGGGGAAAACGCTAATTTTCTTTGACGAGGTTCAACAATGTGATAATCTAATAACGGCTATCAAATTCCTGGTGGATGACGGTCGGTTTAGATACATATTGAGCGGCTCTTTGCTTGGTGTGGAATTAAAGGATATAAAATCCGAACCCGTAGGATATATGGGAATAAAGGAAATCTTTCCCTTGGACTTCATGGAATTCATAATCAATATGGGCGTTGCAGAAACCGTGAGATCAAATTTGCGCGAATGCTGGGAAGAACGTCGGGAGGTAGATTCCTTAGTGCATGAGAAGATGTTACAGCTCTTCCGCCTTTATCTGATTGTGGGAGGAATGCCCGCTGCGGTCAGGGAATACAAGGAGTCCAACAATATTAATTTGGTAATGCGTGTGCAGCAAGATATCATAGCATTGTATCGTAAGGACATATCGCAATATGCACAGAAAGATAAACTTAAGATTAAGGAGGTCTTTGATATCTTACCCTCCGAACTTGATTCTAAAAATAAAAGATTCATCCTCAAAGAGCTGAATGCACATGCCAAATATGAAAGGTATGAGAGCAGTTTCCTTTGGCTTAAGGACGCGGGAGTTGCCATCCCGGTATATAATGTCGATGAGCCCAAAATGCCGTTAAAACTTTCGGAGACCCGCAATCTATTCAAACTATTCAGCAATGATGTGGGTTTATTGGCAGCCCAATATGCCAACGGTATACAGTTAAAGATACTGACCGGGGATTCCTCGATAAATATCGGGGCCGTGTATGAAAACGCCGTTGCAGAAGAACTGTTGACTCATGGAATAACCCCTTATTACTACAATAAAAAGCGAAGAGGAGAGGTGGATTTTATCATAGGGATGGGGGAGAGTGTGTTGCCCATCGAAGTAAAATCAGGGAAAGATTTTCAGAAACACGCCGCATTAAAGAACATCATGCAAGATTATCCGCAGAGTCTGAAGGAGGGGCTTGTGCTGTGTAACGGAAACGTGAAGGAAGAGGGTAACATAACCTATGTGCCGATTTATATGATGATGTTCATTCAACCCGTTCAGAGCAACCTCGGAATATACAAATTGGATTTATCGGGATTAATGTAGCGGTCAAGCCCCTCCGGGTCTCTGTGGACGCGATGTATCGCGTCCCTACTGCGGCAGGTGGGGCTGGCCTTTACTCCTTCGTTCCCGCCGTCAAAGTAAAATTTTTTAAAAAATTTGGTTATTTGGGAAAGATAGTATAATTTTGCGTTGTCTTCGGCCGGAAGGCCCGGGGACATGCCAACAACCATGCGGTAATAGCTCAGTTGGTAGAGCATCAGCTTCCCAAGCTGAGGGTCGCGAGTTCGAGCCTCGTTTACCGCTCCAGTTAACCTTACAGACACCAGTTAACCTGACCAGATCGCTTAACTTGCTAATTGTATAAATACGAGAATGCGAGGCCCTGTTCTCCTTGGCAGCTCTTCTGCCCAAGCAACGCGTTTTTCGGAAAGTAAATCCCCCTGCGGTCCGTGCGGCCGCCCGGATTGTCAAATTGACTCGGCGTCATCCACAAGTTGGATAGCGTCGCTTTTTGTCGTATCCATGAAGCAAGACTCAGTCCGGTGCAGGCGCCTTCTTCAATTGTGTTCTGCAAGTTCTTGACCCTTAGAAGAAAACAAATTCTAAATACTAACAACTAAAAACAAAACACATGAAAAAACTTTTCCGGAGACTGGTCTCCGCGCTGTTGCTCATCAGCGCCTTCGCCCCGAGCATTCAGGCAGACCAGTATGTTAACCTGTTCGGAGATTTCAATTCATGGGGAAAGAATGAACTTCAATGTCCTGATTCTCAGACGGAGTTCAATTGGACCGACGTTAAGCTCGGGTACGGTAAGTTCCTCATTAAAATCTGGGACGGTAGCAACGACACCTATTACAAGTCAAACGGCAACAAGGTTCCCACCGACGGCACTCCGTACGTAACTAAGGCAAATGACGGGTCCGATTTGGAACTTGTTTCCGCCACGAGTTCGGACGTTTTTGATGTCTATTTCAACAAGTCTACCAAGACTCTGAAAGTAACAAAAAAAGGTGGTGGAGGCGATGATCCCGATCCCGTGATTGATGTTCCTTCGAAACTCTATATGATTGGAGGTTTCAATAGTTGGAACGGCGAAGGAATTGAAGGTGTGAAATCCGGCGATTCTTTCACTTTCACCAACGTTCATATCCCGTCGGATAACTGTCAGTTCCGTTTTGCTACCCAGAGTAGTAACGATAACGGTGTCCACTACGGTAGAGTAGGAGGTCAAGGTGCCTTGGAGGCAGACGGTACACCCTTCCAAGAGGGTAAGGAAAGCTTCCTTCTTAATAAGGGTACATACACAATCACTGTTGACTTCTCCACGAAGAAGGTTTCCTACACAGGTGGCGAAGAGACCACGTCTCCTGATGTTCTTTATATCATCGGTAACTTCGATGGTTGCAACTGGACTAGTGGTCGCGGTGTGCAGGGCGAGAAAGAAGGCAATGTCTTCACATTCCGTAATATCACCTTCCTTGACGACAATACGGGAGAAAATAAATTCCGTTTCGCTACAGTAAATAATAACGACCAAGGTACTCACTATGGCCGTAAAGCCGGAACGGGTCAGCTGAGCTCTGGAGCTGGCGATGAGTTCTATCAGCACTCCGGCACCCCATCGGGCACCAACAGCTTCACTCTTCCGAAGAACACATACGACATCACCATCAACTTCGACACTAAGCGCGTGACTTATGCGGTTGTTGATGACGATGGTATCCCCACCAACCTCTTTATCATGGGTGACGGTGTCACTCCCGACTGGAGCACAAACCGTCCCAAGGCTACCCGTAACGGAAATGTATTTACTTTCGAGGGCATCACGTTCGAAACCTCCGGTTCCGGCAAGTGCTGCTTCGGTCTCCATTCTTCCGCTACCGGTTGGACGGGCAAGCGCTACGGTACGACTCTCGATCAGAACTATGGTCCCGTTAAGCTGAATGAGGCAACTCCTTTCCAGCGCGTAACTCAGGACGACCGCAACATGTCGCCTGTTGATGCTGCCGGAAACGTAGCTCCCGGCACATACAATGTCATCGTCGACTTCGACAACATGACCATCACGCTGACGACTTCTGCCGTTCAGACCCTCTACCTCGTCGGTTCGACTGTAGGTAAGACTCCTCGCGCCGTGACTGGTACGCGCGACCTAGACAATCCAAATATCTTTACGTTCAAGCATATCTATACTGATAACGGTACGTTCATGTTCCACACCCGCTGGGCTTCCAGCATGGTTGACTATGAGTATTTCTACGGAAATGCCACTGACCAGGAGGAACAGACTATCTCCGTCAATCAGGCTCATCCCCTCGTGAACCTCGGCGAAGTTAACGCGCGTCGTGCTTTCAAACTCGATGTTGAAGGCCACTACGACTTCATCGTCGACATGGATCCCGAAAACATGACCGTTAAGGTTGTTCCTTCTGAGGCTCCGGTTATCCCGAACAACCTCTACATCATCGGTCACGTCAACAACCAGAAGGCTCGCCAGTTTGACTTCACGGCTACCACTGCCGCCAACCGTCAGACTCGCCGCGAAAACCGTGATGGCACTGTCAACCCGCAGGGCAAGGTGTTCGTATTCGAGAATATCGCAACCCGTGACAACGACAACTCAGGCGAATCCAAGTTCACTTTCCGCGACTATACTTCCAACGGTCTCCAGTGGACCGCCAAGAATCCTTCCTCTATCAACTCCGCCAACCTTGGCGTAGACGAGACTCTTGTTGCTTCTTCTTCGAATCCGGATGCTTACAATGATGTGACCCACTTCCGCATCACGAATACCCAGACGCGTAAGGGTTCCTGGACCCTTCCTGCCGGTCGTGTCTACACGATGAAGGTTGACTTCACTGACTTCAACGAGGCTGATGGCACGGGCGTGAAGCTTTACATCGAGGAAACTCCGCAGCTTCCCGAAGACCTTTATCTGATCGTTGGCCAGTCTGTCATCAAGATGGATAAGTATGATGATCCCAACTATCGTCAGTTCTACGTTGTTGGTCGTCGCATGGCTCCCAATACGCGCGTAGGTATCTCTCTTGACAACGGTATGAACCCTGACTTCGGTCCGGAAAATCCTGATAACATTGTTCTTGAAGATGACGGCACATTCTCTGCCGAGGCTTACCGCGATGAGGCAAACTTCTGGAAATTGTCCGAGGTGACTGAAGCCTCCAACTACGACATCTTCGTAACCTTTAAGTACATTTCCTCTGATCCTGACGACGCAGCAAGCACTGGCTACTATGACGTCTATACTCCCGACTTCACAGTTATCGAGCGTAACATCAACGAATCTCTGATTCCCGAGGAAGTTTATCTTGTCGGTCATCTCCGCGACTGGACCTGGGATAAGAAGGATATCGATCCCACCACCGTTCCGAAGTTCACCTACGATGCACGTAACCGCTCGTTCAGCGTGACGGCTAACCTGGAGGAACCGCACTTCCGTCTCTATACATCTGCAGATGCTAATGTGGAGTCTCATGAGTATGGGCTCGTTGCAGACAGCAAAAATCTTCAGATGCAGCTTTCTACTGCCAATAACCGTCGTGAATATAAGGTGAATGAAGCAACAGCAACTACCAGGGAATACAACTGGATGGTTCCTGATGCCGGTTATGGCAAATACTACACCTTTACTCTTAGCTACGAGGATCCCGAGCATCCGGTTCTTTCAATCGTAAAGGAGCCTGACTTCTATTCATACTATCTTGCAGGCGATGTTGTAACATACGAGTCAACTCCCGGCGATAAGAGCACCGAGACATGGTATGCCGGTCACAAGGATCTGCAGTTCGTTAAGTCCGACCTTCCCGACGATGAGGAGTTCTCATGGTACAACGGCTGGTATATGCTTAAACTCCCTATTCTTCATGGCCAGTTCAAGATCAACAAACATGCCGGTGACAACTGGGCTATTTCTTTCAGCCACTCGGCCGAGATGAAGGATGGTAACCTCAAGGATGCGGAAGACTATTTCTCTCAGCCTGTAGAGGTCGGTGAGATGTTTACTGCCATCAAGACCAACAAGCAGAGTGATAACGATAAATATTATAATGCAAACTTCCACCTTGCGAAGAACGTTCTCGAAAACGTGACGATCTATTTCCGTCCCGACATCAATGGTGAAGATCACGAAGATGGCAACTTCAATCAGCCTGCAATCTACATCACCGCTGAGAAAGCTTACGATACATACTTTATCTATCATTCGGAGCAGCTTCTGACAGAAGAAAACATTCTTAAGATCCTGAATGATGACAGTGTAGAAGCATCTGATTTTGTAAAGATTGTCCTTACTCAGACTGACGATGAGGGTAACGCTTATGCAATGCCTGACAACCGTTTCTATCGTTCGGTTCAGACCAACGATGAAATCAAGTTCGATCTCGTTTGCCTCACTGATGATTCCGAGATGGCTGCTCGCGCTCGCGAGGATGAGACTCTGATTGAGAATGGCATCACGGCAAGCGCTCAGAACATGGCCAACCGCTATGTCCTCATGGCTAAGATTCCTTCCGGTCTTGAAAAGGCTGCCGGCGTCGTTTACACTATCGCCGCCAAGAATGGCGAGATGGGTAACTTCCTGACCGCAGGCCAGCAGAACAAACTTTACATCCCCGAGACAGATAATATCTACCTCCTTCCGGGTCTTGTGAACGTTTACCTGCGTCAAGACTATGGCACAGACGGCATGAACGCTCTTCACGCGAACGACGAGGTTGAGATTTCTTACCGACTTATCTCGCCCGTTACAAAAACTGTCAACAATCGTCCCGTTGTGAAGTATCAGGTTGTTTCGACCCGAGCCAACAACATGGACCTCTTCGCTGAGGCTGATGCATGGGGCTTCATGAAGCTCAACAGTTTCCACAAGCGCGGTGTCAATGATGGTCTCGGTAATGTTACCGGTGCTCAGCACAACATCGCACATCCCGATGGTCACGCTGTCGCAACTAAGATTAATGACAACATCTATCATGGTCATTATCCCAACGCAGCCAACACTGAGATGCAGGAATATGAGCGCAACGCTCCGAACAACCTTGCTCAGTTCAACAACAGCTACTCGAACGCTTACGTTCAGTTCCGTATCGTACGCCACATCAAGAACTGGTCGGATGTAGACTGGAGAAATGAGTACAGTGATAAGCTCTATCGTCGTGAGTCTCATACTCACACTGACGCCGGCAACACGCCTCACACGTTCTACTACTACGTTCCGGATCCTGTCAACGGTAACTACCTGATTGACTTCTATCCTGCTGCTGAGGCTGCTTCTACGGCTTCTACTCCGGCTAATGCTCCGGCCCGTATTCAGACGATCAACGGCGTTAAGATTCCGGAATGGAATGAGACCGTGGATGCTACGAACGACCCGACGTTCAAGTATAACGAGAACTACCGTCTGCAGTCCGCTCCCATGTACGCCACTGTCGATACTGCCAAGGAATCGATCACAGTCGGAATCGAGGATATCGACGACGAGTTCAGCTCTGACTTCGTAGAGTTCGACGGCG
>CAYZQA010000003.1:0-48619 GCA_964480745.1 uncultured Sangeribacter sp.
GAGCGCACGTAAGCTTTCTTTTCGCCTTCGGGGTTATCGTAGGGGCCTTCATCGGAGGGGGCGCGCAGGGGGAACGTGCCCTGCGGAGCTTCCATGCGGAGATAATCGGCTTTCATGTCTGGCGTAGGTCGCTGGGGAGCAACTGCAGGATTGGCAGCTCCGAGACTCATCGATGAGGCGAGAAGTGTGGCTGCAAGTAGGATAGCGTTTCTCATATGTGTAGGTTTTTAGTGTTGGGGCAATATTGCCCGGGGTGAAAACCATGGCTCTGCCCGGCTTCGGAGGTAAAGTTAATTTCATACCCCGGGACGTCAATATTTTTCAGGTTTATAGTGACTTTATCCCCGTGTTGACTTGGTTTATTTCTCACCTATATCCTGCTTACACCCTTATTGCTCAACCTTTTGGATGGTTTAAAATAATTTAAATCCCTAAGACCCCTCTAAATTTTTATCATTCCGCAAAATGAGTTAATTTTGTATCCGCAATCACATGACATCAACGAAACGAATATTTCCGCCTCTGACTTTTACGGCCCTCTTGCTGCTCGCATGGCTGATTTCTGCGCTCCCCGTTTCCGCCCAAGGGAATTTCGAGCGCAAGGCTGCCCGCGCATTTTATGAGAACCGGTCGACCGACCGTTCCTTGCCGACCGACATGCGCATCCTTTATATGGATAGCTTGCTGACGGAGGTCTCGGAGTCAGAGAAGCCGTTGCTGCTCGTGAAGCGCGGACGGATCCTCTCCGAGGGTTGTCGATATGAGGAGGCCTACCGACAATATGACCTTGCGCTGAAGGCCCTCCCGGCAGATTCGCTGCGGCTCCGGCTGATCGTCCATCAGAAAATGTCGGCCAATGCCCTCTATGCCGGCCATTACCTCGAATCGACGAGGAATGCCCTCGACGTGATCCGCTCCGACAAACCGGATTCTCTTCTCTGGCTTGACATCGAGGCGCTCAGTATCCTTGTCGCCTTGGACGGCTATCGGGGGAAGACCGACCATTTCCGGACCTACGATGAGCTGATGGAGCAGTGCCTCGCCCGTCTGGAGAAGAGCGATGCCCAGCCGGGGGTGAAGAAAAGCGCGCGCAACAGAACGCTTATCTCCAAGGCCGTCAATGAGCCCGACATGAAGAAGGCCTTCGAGATGTACACGCGCGCCTTGGCCGTGGAGACCGACTCGGCAATCATCGACGGACTCAACAACAACATCGGTCTGGTCCATTTCCGGCTCAAGGATTACCCCAAATCGCGCGTGTATTTTGAATCTGTGCTCCGCTCCCATCGTCCGGGGACGGCCCGGATGTGCGCCGTGCTGAACTATATCGGCAGTTACATCAACGAGGGTAACGGCGCGGGGGCCGATTCGGCCGTGCGCAAATATTCCCATATACTGAAAGAGCTCGACCACACTCCGATGGAATGGGAGGGTTATAAGGTGCTCTACAATGTTCATTCGGTCAACGGCCGGGACCTTGAAGGCCTCCCCTATCTGGAGCGGGCGGTAGAGTTGCTCGATTCGCTCAACAGTCCGCGGAATGAATTGATGACGATCGACACTTTCAACGAGGTTTCCGAGCTGCTGATGGCCAAGAAGTATGCGCCTCAGCTTTCATGGAGCCGGAAGAAGACGATGATTGTGCTGATCCTGGCGGCGGCTTTGCTGATCACGGCGGGGGCCGTCTGGTTTTTCCATCGCAAGGCGAAGAGGAAGGAGTCGGAGGCGGGCCAGATGGCTTCGCGGCTCGACGAGACGTTGACGCGCCACCGTGAGGAGAAGGAGGAGAGCGACCAGTCGCTGCAGATGCGCGGTCAGGAGTTGTCGTCGCTGAAGATGCGCAACGAGATGTTGCGCAAGGCGCTGGATTCGATCGTGGCGGATGTGAACCGGTTGGAGAGTCCCCGGAGCGAGCTTTCGCGGCGCGTCCAGGAGACGGTGAAGAGTCTGTCGGGGGCGGAGAACACGTTCAATCCGCGCTCGATCACGCTGGAGAGTGTCAACCAGGCGTTTTTCGACAAGCTGTATAAGGAGCATCCGGAGTTGACGAATGCGGAGCGCGACATGTGCGCTTATGCGCTGATGGGGTTGCAGCCGAAGGAGATAGCGGCGTTGACGAATCGGTCGGTGAAGACCGTGAACTGTATCCGCCACAACATGCGCAAGAAGCTCGGCATCTCAGCCACGGAATCGACCGAAGCCTACATGCGCAAACTCAGCGCCGGCCTCAACACCCCCGACGCCACCACAACAGAATAATCGCGGCGCTTCCTGGACGGAGACGCCGCGATTCGCATGAAGGTATAATTAGAATCTTTACTGGTAATTATTTCTTCCTATTTATATATTTATATAGCTTTATTTCTTGGCTTTGGATTTGGCGGCGAATTCTTTCTTGGCTTTGTCGAGCTGTTTCTGAAAGTCTGGGTTCGCATGGAGCGAGGCCACCACGGCCGATCCTACGATGCGCCCCATGTCGACATCGCTCTGGAAATGGGCTCCCACAATGACCCTCGACTGACCGAATTCATATCCTCGGTTGATGATCTCATCCTGACGGGCCGGGTTGATTTCCGAAAGCACAAGCGCCGACGCCCAACCTATTGCCGTATGCCCGGAGGGATAGCTGCCGTTCTTGCGGAGACCTTCTTCATCATCGGGCGTGCCGGACGCTTCGCAGAACACCATAAACGGACGCGGCCGCATGTAATGGTTCTTCGCATCGCGCGTCGAGAGATCGCCGGCATCCTCCTTCATCCCGGAGATCAGTCGATAGATCTCGGGGGTGTTTTCAGGAGTAAGCTCCATTCCGAACGCCTCTGAGAAGACGCGGTCGATCCATCCTTCGTTGAGGTTTGCATCGCGGACGGCGAGGCGACCGCGGTCGGTGTCGCGCATAGATTTGCCCCACTGGTATTGCTCAAGGTCATAGGCGAAGCGGCCTGTCTCAGCTCCGGGAGGGGGAGGGAGAAGGTTCTGGCTATTGACGACATCTTCTTCGACGAGGAAATAGCGGTCGGGCTGGGTGGTATGGTTCTCGGCCGAGGCGGCGTAGGGCCACCATATAGCGGCGGCGAAAGCAAAGCTCAGGAAAAGGTTTCTCATAGTGGGTATGTTTTAGGTTTTACATTATAAGGTCTCCAGCCGCCGGATTGTTGAAAAACATGTTGTAGAATATGTTTTTGCCGAAATTCCAACAAAAAAGCGGGTCCCATCCGGGGATGGGACCTGCTGTGTGTGGCTTGGCGCGCAGGATTAGTTGAAGAAGACTTTCTCCGTCTGCGAACCGCGCTTGACAATGTAGAGGCCATTCGCGGGACGCTCTACTTCCACTCCCTGGAGGTTGAAATAACGCGGGGTGGCGGCTGCCGTCTCCTCATCAAACTCCTTCACGCTGTCGATCAGTCCTCCGTGTCCGAAAAAGAGGGGCATTGCAAAAATTTTTGAAAAATAAGGAAATAATTTTGTAGGTATCATAAGTTTATATAATTTTGCAACGCAATTGTGTCCGGCCGGTACGCAACAGCGCCCTCTATACCCGGCCCTGCGGTCGCGGCGGCGTTTCCACGCCCGGCCTACTCGGTTCCGGAGAATTGCACAAACCAAACAAATCAAAAACAAAAAATCAAAGAAAAAACATGATCATCGTACAGGTAAAAGAGGGCGAGAACATCGAGAAAGCCCTGAAGAAATTCAAACGTAAATTCGAAAGAACCGGCATCATCAAGGAGCTCCGTCGCCGTCAGGCCTTCGAGAAGCCTTCCGTGACCAACCGCAAAAAGATGGTCAAGGCCGTTTACGTTCAGAAGCTTCGTCAGGCCGAGCAGTAATGCCATCCTTTTGATACGCGTACGCGAATCGCAAGATAAAACTACCCGGAGGCTATGTCAATCCCAATTTGACATAGCCTCCCGCCTTTTAACGACATGCCCGACTATCCGCTCCTCGACCAATTCGACCTCTACCTCCGGCGCGAGCTCAACCGCAGCGCGCTGACTGCCGAAGCCTATTGTCGCGACCTCCGGCAATGGGCCGACGCCACGTCGCCGGCCAACCTCACCTCCCCCGGCGACGGGCGCGTCACGCCCAACGACATCCGCGCCTACATCGGCTCGCTCGCCGCCTCCGGAATGAAGGCCGCCTCCCTGCGCCGCAAACTCCAGAGCATACGCGCCTTCTTCGAATGGGCCATGAAACGCAAGCTCGTATCCTCCAATCCCGCCGCCGACCTCCAATTGGCAAAACTCAACAGGCGGCTCCCCTCCGTCGTCAAGGAAACGGAAATGGAGAGTATCCTCGCCGCGCCCGAACCCGCCACGGAGGAGGCCACCGAGAAGAACCCCGCGACGACCTACCGCCGACTGCGCGACCGTCTCGCCCTGGAAATCCTATACGGACTCGGACTGCGCGAAAGCGAGCTGATCGGGCTTACGGACGCCGACATCTCCCCCGCCGGAGAGATCCGCGTCACGGGAAAACGCGACAAGCAACGCGTGCTGCCTCTCCCCGACCCGCTGCTCAGGATAATCCGCCGCGTCGGCGAACTGCGCGACCGTCTCTATCCCGACCTTCCCGAGCCCCGGGCCGTGATCGCCGGCCCGCACGGACGGCTCACCCGCGACGCCATCTACCGGATTGCCCACCGCGAACTTGCCCCCGTGGCTGCCGAACGCAAAAGTCCCCATACGCTGCGCCATACATTCGCCACGGCCATGCTCAACGACGGCGCTGACCTCGACGCCGTCAAGGAAATGCTCGGCCACGCCTCCCTCTCGACCACACAGATCTACACCCACCTCTCCTTCCGCGACCTGATGCGCAATTATGCGGCAGCCCACCCCCGGGCCGCCTCCCCATCTCCGGCCGGAAAGATGACCGAGGACTCCTCTGAAAAGGAAACCGAGAAAAAATAGCACCGGCAAGCGACCAAATACCGAATTTTTTGTTTATATTTGCAAAAACCTCCCGGTTGCTCTCCGCCTGCGAGGATTCACGTCTCAAACATTTAAAGTTATGAAAACAGAAATCCGCGCGATACATTTCGCAATCAAGCAGCCTCTCCAGGAATTTATTGAAAAGAAAATTGAAAAACTCAGCCGCCGCTATCCCGATGTGGAAGAAGTAGAAGTTGTCCTCAAGGTTGAAAAGCCTGAAAGCCATGAGAACAAGGATGTGGCCGTGACGGTGAAGGTTCCCGGCGTATCAACCGCATACGCCAACAAACTTGCCGACACTTTCGAAGAGGCCTTCGACAATTGCCTCGCTTCGATAGAACCCTCGCTCGAACGTCTGAAAGAGCGCAAGTAAGATTTAAAAATAAGATTTAAAAGGGCGCGGCCCGCGCAAAGACCGCGCCCTTTCCCCCTCCTTCCTCAGCCCCTCTCTCGGATTCTCTCTCCGCTCCTCTCTCCTCTCGCGAAGACAACCTGACATTCATGACGCAGTCCTACAGGACGCGGACAACCTGACATTTATGACGCAACCGACCCGGAGACATGGCGACTCCCACAGATCGCCAGCCCCCCACACGACCGCGAGCCGCAAAATGCTCCTGCTGATGCTCGCCGCCGCGCTGCTGATCGGCGCCTTCCTTTTCATGATTTACCCGGCCGTGATGGTCGGCGCGCCCGAGAGCGCAACCATCCGTATCCCCCGCGACGGCTCGAAGGAACAACTCCAGGATTCGCTGACAAAATATTTCGGCGACGGATACGCCTCGAAAGTGATGCGACTGGTCAACCTGAAGAATGCCGACATTTCCACGCGCTACGGCTCCTATCATATAGAGGAGGGCACAAACGCGCTCGGCACAATGCGCAAGCTCCTCTCCGGAGGCCAGACCCCCATCCGGGTCACAATCAATGGCTTCCGCTCCTTCCCCGTTCTGATCGACCGCATCAGCCGGCGCCTGAACTTTCCGGCAGACTCGCTGAAGGCCGTCCTCTCCGATTCGCTTTTCCTGAGCAAATATGGCGTCACGCCGACAAACGCGATGGCCCTCTTCCTCAACGATTCGTATGAGCTTTATTGGACCTCCACGGCCCGGGAGGCTGTGGAGAAAATCGCCTCCAACTATAAGCTCTACTGGGATTCGGACAAACGTACACGCGCCGCTATGCTCGGGCTGACGCCGGTGCAGGCCGTGACATTGGCCTCGATTGTCGATGAGGAGACCAACAACAGGGAGGAAAAAGGCACCATCGGCCGCCTCTACATCAACCGTCTCCACAAGGGGATGAAGCTCCAGGCAGACCCGACAGTCAGATATGCAATCGGGGATTTCACAATCCGCCGCGTCAAGCATGAACACCTGTCGGTCAATTCCCCTTACAACACATACCTTCACGCCGGACTGCCGCCGGGACCGATCCGGACAACCTCCCGCGCAACGCTGAACGATATCCTCTCCTCCGAACCGAACGATTACCTTTACATGTGCGCCAAGGAAGACTTCTCCGGCACGCATAACTTCGCTTCCACCTACGCGGAACATCAGGCCAACGCCTTGCGCTACCGCTCGGCGCTCGATGCCCGGGGAATAAAATAAGGCCCCGGGGAATACAGTAATGCCTATGATCAGACGCCTCCGGCTTCTTTTTTTGATAGCTCTCCTTTTGGCTGCATTCTCTTCTATGGAGGCGGCCAAAAGACGTGCGCGCACCACGAAAAAGCCCAAGGCAACCCCGGAAGTTGTGGCCAGCGATTTCCAGCGGATGGAGGTTAACCTCGATTCCCTCGGGCTGCGCCTTGCCACGGACGCCCATATCATCCGCCCTGATTCCATAATCCGCCTGCAGGGGAACATTTTCCAGCAGGAACTCGCCTACTTCCTCCAACACCGGACGCTGACGATGAACGACTCCATCGTGACCATCCCCCCCTTTATCCGGAAATGTATCAACATCTACCAATGGTTTGACCGGACCTTCAACTCCCACGACACAACATACGTCGGTCCGACCGGCTACAAGGGAAAAGTCGAGGCGATGGGCGATTCCTGGATCGACGCCTATTACTTCCATCCGCGCGATGTCCTTTCGATCCGGATGCTAAGCAATTTCTATTCGAGCGTCGGTCTGAAGGTCCAGTATTCAATCCTGTCGTTGGGCTACTCCGTCAATGTCCGTAACCTCAACCTTGGGACTTCCTCCCACAAGAAGACCGACCTCGCGCTCAAGACGGCACGCGTCTCGCTTCATCTTCATTATTGGGAGAACAACGGCGCAACCGTGATCCGCAAATTCGGCGGCTTCCAGGACGGCGCCCTTATCAACGAGATTTTCGACGGACTCAAGTTCAAGGCCCTTACTTTCGGAGGATATTATTATTTCAACTTCGAGCGCTTCTCCCTGCCGGCGGCATATGACGCATCGCGAGTCCAACGGAGGAGTCAGGGCACATGGATAGCGGGCTTCACCGGAACGTTCTATGACGCCAAGTTCGATTTCTCCCGTCTCCCCGGGAATCTTCAGGAATATTATCCTTATCCCTTCACGGACTATCGGCTTCATTACAACTCGATCAACCTGATGGGCGGCTATTCCTACAACTGGGTCATAACGCCCAATCTGCTTTTCAATGTCACGGCCGTCCCGGGGCTCGGGCTGTCGGTGACGTTCGGCGATTCCCACGAGGGACGCTCGTCGCATCTCTCCTATTATCTTAAAGGAATGGGCGCACTGACCTATACACGCAAGAGAATCTTCGCCACTATTTCGATCAACGGGGATGCGAACCTTTTCCAGTCGCGCAATGTCGGCTTCATGTCGGGGCTGCTCGACGGGAAAGTTTCAATCGGAATGAGGTTCTAAAATTTCTTTTACAGAGAAATGACAATGGAGAAAACTACACCCAAAAATCTGGGTCTCAAAAAATTCCCGGAAGCTGATCCGCGATTTATGAAATATGCCCTCGAACTGGCGGCCATGGGCGCGGGCCATGTCTCCCCCAACCCGATGGTGGGGGCCGTCATTGTGGCCCCGGACGGCAGAATAATCGGGCGAGGGTATCATCGCCGCTACGGCGGTCCGCACGCCGAGGTGAACGCCTTTCTCTCTGTTGCAAAGGAAGATGAACATCTTTTCCCGGAATCAACAATCTACGTCACCCTCGAACCTTGCTCGCATTACGGCAAGACCCCGCCCTGCGCGCGACTCCTAACCGACAAAGGGATCGGCCGCTGCGTGGTCGGTACGCTCGACCCGAACCCGAAGGTGAGCGGAAGGGGCTGCCGGATTCTCCGCGAGGCAGGAATAGTGGTGGAGACCGGTATGCTTGAGAAGGAATGCCGCGAGATCAACCGCCGCTTCCTCACGTCGCAGATCCTGCGCCGCCCCTGGATCCAGCTCAAGTGGGCACAATCTGCCGACGGCCGGATAGCCGCTCCGGCCGGGGAGCCAAGGAGGGTCTTTTCCACACCGGTTACAATGGCGATGATGCACCGCCAGCGGGCCCTCGTCGATGCCATCCTTGTCGGCACGGACACGCTCCTTGCCGACCGTCCTTCGCTGACCACGCGCCTCTGGCCCGGCAATTCGCCACGCCCGGTTGTGCTGGCTACTCCCCGCGTGATTGAAATGCTCACGGAGGAGAATCCCCCGGAGGCGCTTCTGCGCGACCCGATTCTACTTGATCCAGGACTGACACTCGAAGAGAACATGAAGATTCTATTTGAGGATCATCATGTCACGTCCCTCATGGTCGAAGGAGGCCGCAAACTGCTCCAATCCTTCATCAACGCCGGCCTCTACGACGAAATCCGGATCGAGACCTCCCCTGAGCCCTTAGGAAAAGGGGTGGAGGCGCCGGACTCTTTTAAACTTTAAAAAAACTTAAAATCAAAATTGTGGCGGCATTATGGGTCGTATGTGGCGGATAAATGTTAAATTTGCAAATTGAACGTGGTGTTTGTTCGCCTCGACCTATGAACTAACTTTACAATTCAGAGATTGTGAAAATGACCTTCCTCCGACTCCGGACACTGTTAGCGGCAGCCTTCCTGCTGACGCTGGCGCTGGCGGGGTGTAACTCCAGCTCTTCGACAAGCGTATATGAGGAATATCCGAACGTCGCTGTCACAGACTTCTCCCTGAAGGCGGATTCGAAAGTGACCGGCCTCGACTCGACATATTTCTCCATCGACCTCGAACATGGCGTCATCTTCAATGCCGATTCGCTCCGCAAGGGGACGCCGATCAATAAGCTTGTGGCCAATATCAAGTATTCCAACCTTGTCGAGTCGGCCATCATCAAGATGACCGGCGGCACGACCCGCACAGGAGAGATCGATTACAAGGAGAACCCCACGGATTCCATCGACTTCACAGGGGATGTCACCCTCACGCTGACCGCCAACGGGGGCGCCATGAGCCGCTCCTACCGTCTGAAGGTCAACGTCCACAATGCAGAACCTGACCGCCTTGTCTGGTCGAGCCTGGAGAACACGTCGCTTACCAACCTCGTCGGGGAGGCCCGCGAGATTAAGACCGTCAAGGAAGGGGACCGCGCCCTGATGCTCACGCTCAATTCCAATGGCGAATACGCTCTCTACTCCTCCGATAAAATAGGCAACAGCCATTCCCTCCTCCTTTCACCTTCGGATTTCAACGGCGTCAGCCCGCGCATCGAGACCTTCACGGCCGGCAACGGCCGGGGCTATTTCCTTGACCAGACGGGCAATCTCTACAGCTTTGATCTCAACGGAGGAAGTCCCTCGGCGACCGGAGCCAAATGGACAACGCTTATCGGGCCCTACGAAGGGAGCGTGTTGGGAGTGTCGGAGGCAAACGGAGTCCGCCATTTCGAATGCTATCCCTCGGAGACCATCTCTCAGGAGGTCCCGGAGGATTTTCCTCTTGACGGACTTTCCAACCTCGTGACTCTCGTCAACAAATGGACTTCCACCCCCGTGGCCTTCTTTATAGGAGGGGCGACTGCCGACACCTCCCTTTCAAACGCAACCTGGGCCTTCGACGGCTCGAATTGGGTCAAGTTAGGGAAAGGGGGAATCCCGGCTCTCCGGGACGCGGCTCTGCTGAAATATTACAACTACCGTCCCTCCGCTGCCGGAACCTCGATGATCGAATATGAGGTCTGGCTGATGATGGGAGGCCAGCTTGCCGACGGAACCTACAACCGGACGGTCTATATCTCCTATAATAATGGAGTCGACTGGCAACCGGGCTCGACTCTCCTTCAGCTTCCGGAAGCAATCCCCGGGATGAGAGGGTTTGATGCCATCGTGATGGATGAGGAACTCTCGGCCTCAATCGCGTCGGGATGGAAGAAAGCCCCGATGAAGCTTCCTTTTGAAGTTTCGGGCGACGATATTTCCTGGGAATGCCCCTATATCTATCTCATCGGCGGGACTCTCCCCGACGGTTCGCTCAACCGGACAATCTGGCGCGGAGTCCTTTCCCGCCTGACCTTCACCCCCATCATCTGACCGCATAGCCTTGAACAGATTCGTCAAAATAGCCCTGCTTGCAATAGCCTCCCTTTTCGCAACCCTTCTTCCGGCCCGGGCGCAGGAAGATTACAGGTTCGACATCGGGGGCGGCGTCGGCATGACCGGCTACCTCGGGGACGCCAATTCCGCCAACCTGCTGGCAAATCCAGGCTGGGACGCGGAACTGCTGTTCAGATATATCCTGAACCCGCGCTGGAATTTCAAGACAAATTTCTATGTCGGCGGTCTGAGGGGCGACACGTCGCAGATGGATATCGTCCTTCCGGACGGGAAGAATTTCAAGTTCTCCACGACATTCTATGAATTGGGGGAGGTTGCGGAATTCCATTTCTTCAACTACGGCATGGGGGAAACCTACCGCAAGCTAAAACGCTGGACCCCTTACATAGCCGCCGGGCTGAGCCTGACGGCCTGGAGCGCCGACAGCAAAGGGGGCGCTGCCCTGACTATCCCTTTCGGGATTGGATTCAAGTTCAAGCCCTCACTCCGTTGGAACCTGGGGCTGGAATTCCTGATGAAAAAGACATTCACCGACCGTCTCGACGGTCCGGCTTTAGCCGATCCCCTCGGCATACGCAGCGAATTCATGAAGAACACCGACTGGTATTCGACGCTGACGATCACGATCAGCTATGAATTCAGCAAGCGATGTGCGGTCTGCCACTACAAGGAGTGACCCCCGGCCGCGAGGGATCAACCAACAAACTGAAACGACATGACAGAGAATATCGAACGTTATACGTCTCTCCTCGACATGGAGCAGCTTCCCCGGCATGTTGCCATCATCATGGATGGCAACGGACGTTGGGCGCGTCAGCGGATGCGCGAGCGGACCGAAGGCCATTCCGAAGGAGTCAATAGCGTCAACCGTATCACCCGTCTCGCCTCCGACCTCGGCATAAAGTATCTGACCCTTTACGCTTTCTCGACTGAAAACTGGAACCGTCCGACCGAGGAAGTCGAGGCCCTGATGCATCTGATCGGCTGGACCATCCGCAAGGAGACGCCCGACCTGAAGGCCAACAATGTCAAGATCCATCTTCTCGGCGACATCGCCCGCCTTCCGGAAGAGGTCCGCGCCGACCTCCAGCACGGCGTCGATGAGACCGCGGACTGCACCGGCCTGAATCTCTGCCTATGCCTCAGCTATTCCTCCCGCTGGGAGATCACGCAGGCCGTCCGCGAATTGGCCGATGCGGCCGTGCGCGGCGAGATAGCCTCCGCCCATATCACAGAAAAGGATGTCGAGGCGAGACTCTCAACATCCGGCATCCCCGACCCGGACCTGCTTATCCGGACCGGGGGCGAACAGCGTATCAGCAACTTCCTGCTTTGGCAGGCGGCATATTCCGAACTTTGGTTCACTCCCGTGCTCTGGCCCGATTTTGACGAGGATGAGTTTGTGAAGGCCCTCGCCGCGTTCCAGAAACGGGAACGCCGTTTCGGCAAGACCGGCGAACAGGTCCGCGCCCAGGCCTCCGAACAGCCGGCACAAGCATCCGAACAGGCCGACGGACCCAAAGCCGTCCCTAACGACAAGATGAAACTTTTCCGCTTCCAGTCTCTCCTCCCTATCCTTCTGCTTCTCCTGCTCTCTCCCTTCTCCGCCCGAGCGCTCGACATAAAGCTTGCCTCAGAAGAAGTCCCCGGAGACACGATCTATCAGCCGGATGTCATCTATTCCCCGATTCCCAAGACTTACGAAATCGCCGGAATCAGCGTGACCGGGCTTCCCAATTCAAACGACGATTACCTCGTCATCGGATTCTCCGGCCTCTCCATCGGGGAGCGGGTTGAGATTCCGGGCCCTGCGATCACAGACGCCGTGAAACGTTTCTGGCGTCAGGGACTCTATTCCAAAGTTGAGATCAACGTCGAGAAGACCGTCGGCGACAAGGTCTGGCTTGAGATAGCCCTCAAGCAGCAGCCGAGGATGTCGGAAATGAGGTTTTCCGGAGTCAAGGGAGGCGAGAAGAAAGATATCGAGGCAGCCCTCGGAATGGTGACCGGCCAGCAACTGACCCCCAACATCATTTCCCTGGCTAAGAAAGTCGTCACCGACTTCTATGAAAAGAAAGGCTTCAAGAATGCGGAAGTGACCGTCACGCAGCAACCTGACCTTTCGAAGGAGAACATGGTGATCCTCAATTTCGATGTGAACCGCAACAACAAGGTCAAGGTCCATAAGATCTATGTCGAGGGGAACGAAGTGTTGAGCGACACGAAGGTGAAACGCACGATGAAGAAGACAAATGAGAATGGCGACATTCTCAACCTCTTCAAGCAGAAAAAATTTGTCGAGCGCGACTTCGAAGACGACCTCCAGCGCATAATCCAGAAATACAACGAGATGGGTTATCGCGACGCGAAGATCACCTACGACTCCGTGACTCGCTACGACAGCAAGCATGTCGATGTCCATATCGGCGTGGAGGAAGGAAAGAAATATTATATCAACAATATCAACTGGGTCGGCAACACGGTCTATCCGACGGAGGTGCTCAACGACTATCTTGGAATCTTCCCGGGGGATGTCTACAACCAGAAGCGTCTCAACAAGCGAATCACGGAGGATGAGGATGCCGTCTCGAATCTCTACCTTGACAACGGCTATCTCTTCTTCAACCTCGTGCCGATCGAGGAACGCATCCATGGCGACAGCATCGACCTGATGATGCGCGTGATCGAAGGGCCCCAGGCACGTGTGAACCGTGTTGTCATCAACGGAAACGACCAGCTATATGAGAAAGTGATCCGTCGCGACCTCCGCGTCCGTCCCGGTGAGCTTTTCTCCAAATCTGACCTCATGCGTTCCTACCGAGAGATCGCTTCCACAGGCCATTTCAACCCGGAGACGATCGACATCCGGCCGGAGCCGAACGAGACGGACGGCACCGTCGACATCGTCTTCAACCTCGAATCGAAGGCCAACGACAAAGTCCAGCTCTCTTTCGGTTGGGGACAGACGGGTCTGACAGGGCAGGTTGCTCTCTCGTTCTCCAATTTCTCGATGCGGAATCTCTTCAACCCGTCGAGCTACAAAGGAATCATCCCGCGTGGCGACGGCCAGACATTCTCCATCTCGGCCCAGACCAACGCACAGTATTACCAGAGCTATTCGATATCCTTCTTCGATCCCTGGATCGGCGGTAGTCGCCCGAACTCGTTCGCCGTCTCTGCAGATTTCAGCCGCTCGACGGGTATCAACTCGCAGTTCTACAACAACACGTGGAGCACGGCCTACCAGACCGCACTCTACAACCAATATTCATACAACACCAACTATTCGACCTACGCCATCCAGAACGCCTACGACCCCAACAAGGTCCTCCAGCTTGCGGGCGTCTCGGTCGGTTACGGTACGCGCCTCTCCTGGCCGGACGATTTCTTCCAGTTCCAGGCCCAGCTGGCCTACCGCTGGTATTACCTCAAGAACTGGGATTATCTTTACTACATGCGTAACGGAACGTCAAACTCCCTTACGCTCAATCTCAACCTCTCTCGCACGAGTATTGACAACCCGATCTATCCGCGCCGAGGGTCGAGCTTCTCGATAGATCTGACGATGACCCCTCCGGCCTCCCTCTTCGGGCGTAAGGACTGGAAATATCTCTCCGAGCAGGCATCCTATTTCAATACGGACGCCACCTCGCGCGAAGCCGCCCGTTCGCAGCTTTACCGCTGGATTGAATATTGGAAACTGCGCTTCAAGAGCCGGACCTACACTCCGCTCACAGACCCGGACGGAAAATGGACCCTCGTCCTTATGACCCGCGCCGACTTCGGATTGCTCGGCTCCTGGAACAAATATCTCAAGACTCCCTTCGAGACGTTCTATTTCGGAGGCGACGGCATGACCGGTTCCTACACCTACGCAACGGAGACTATCTCCATGCGAGGCTATGAAAACGGCCAGTTCACTCCCTCCGGCTACGAAGGCTACGCATACGGCAAATTCACGTTCGAGCTCCACTTCCCCTTCCTTCTCCAGCCGGCGACGACAATCTACGCCATCGCCTTCGCTGAGGCCGGAAACTGCTGGACGAGCGTCTCGGACTTCTCTCCCTTCAATCTCAAGCGAAGCGCCGGCGTCGGAGCGCGTGTCTACCTCTCCATGCTCGGATTCCTCGGTATCGACTGGGGTTACGGTTTCGACAAGGTCTGGGGTCGCCGCGGCGGAAGCCAGATCCACTTCGTCCTCGGTCAGGAATTCTAATCCCTACGATCCACCCTCCGGCCGGGATAAACCTTTTGTCAGCAAAGGGAGTCTAATAAACGTTCATCAATAAACGCAAGATAATGAAAAAGACCATACTCGCCGTCATCATGGCGGCCTTCGCCTTCCTCCCGGGAATGGCCCAGAAATTCGCCCTCGTAGACATGGACTATATCCTCCGGAACGTCCCCTCCTACGAAATGGCCAACGAGCAGCTCAACCAGGTCAGCCAGCGTTGGGAGAAAGAGGTCAACGAGGTTGCCAAGGAAGCGGAGACAATGTATAAGAACTATCAGAGCGACATGGTGTTTCTCACGGACGACCAGAAAAAGAAACGCGAGGAAGAGATAGTGGCCAAAGAGAAAGAGGCTACCGACCTCCGTTACAAATATTTCGGTCCGGAAGGGGAACTCTACAAGAAACGCCAGTCGCTGATGAAGCCGATTCAGGAGGATGTCTACAATGCCGTCAAGGCCGTGGCCGAGGAAAAGGGCTACCAGACAATCTTCGACCGCGCTTCCTCACAGAGCATTGTGTTCGCTTCGCCGCGAATCGATGTCAGCAACGAAGTGCTTGCCAAGTTGGGATATTCCAAATAATGTGTTAACTTTGCAGCCGGCTTCATTTTATGTCTGCTCCCTTCCAAACCGCAGACAAGACGCCAGACAGTAAAACCTACAAAACCTCAAAATATAAAATGCTTAAGAAAATCTTACTCGCTGTTGCATTGGCTCTCCCGATGTTTGCAGCTTCCGCCCAGACGACAAAGATCGGTCTTGTCGACACGAACTCGATCGTTCCTGCAATGCCCGAATACAACGAGGCTCAGAAGAAGGTCGGCGACCAGTCGAAGAAATATGAAGAGGAATATGCCCGCCTCGGCGAGGAAATGAAACGCCTCTACGACGAATTCCAGAACATGAAGGACGACGAGCTCCAGGCCATCAAGGACCGCAAGACCCGCGAACTCCAGGACTATCAGCAGAAGATGGAGACTTTCCAGCAGACTGCCATGTCCGACCTTCAGAAACTTCAGCAGGAACTCCTGACCCCGATCTTCGCCAAGATCAAAGACGCCGTCGAGGCCGTCGGCAAAGAGGGCGGCTACAGCCTGATTCAGGATTTCAATCCCCAGCTGACGCTTTATTACGCTGCGCCGACCGTTGACATCACTTCGGAAGTGAAGGCCAAACTCGGCATCCGCTAAGAAATATCCCGAGGACACAATTGTCCGGCCCCATAATGAGGATGTGTCAAAATTCCGGTTTTGATACATCCTCTTCCTTTTCCTGCTTTTACACGCGCTCCTTCCCATGACAGATTCCCAGAAACCCGCCGAACCCTCACACGCCCAATCCCAGCGGCTGACACCCGGCCCGATCGGGGTGTTCGACTCCGGATATGGAGGCCTCACGATCCTGAAGGATATGATTTCCAGGCTTCCCGATTACGACTATCTCTACCTTGGCGACAACGCCCGCGCCCCCTACGGGTCGCGTTCGTTTGATGTCATCTACGACTTCACGCGCCAGGCCGTCGAGGAGCTTTTTGCGAGAGGTTGCAACCTTGTGATCCTCGCCTGCAACACGGCGTCGGCTAAGGCGCTCCGCTCGATCCAGCAGCTTGTGTTGCCGGAGAATTACCCCGGCCGCCGCGTCTTGGGCGTCATCCGACCGACGGTCGAGACCCTCGGCGACTTTTCTGCGACGGGACATGTCGGCCTCCTTGCCACGCCGGGGACTGTCAGAAGCCATTCCTACGAAATGGAATTGGAGAAGATCAACCCCTCGATGCATATTTCGGAAAAGGAATGCCCGATGTTTGTCCCCCTTGTCGAGACCAATGAGTTCTCCTCCCCCGGGGCTGACTATTTTGTCAACAAATATATCTCCGAGACCCTTGAGGGAGATCCGGAAATCGATACGCTCGTGCTCGGCTGCACCCATTACCCTCTTCTCCTGCCCAAAATCCGCCAGTATGCGCCGGATGGAATCCGGATTGTCACGCAGGGGTCGATCGTTGCCGAAAGCCTCGCCGATTACATGCGGCGCCATCCGGAGATCGACGCGGTGTGCACCCGAGGCGGCTCCCGCCAATTCCTGACCACGGAGAGCGCGGAGAAATTCAACCGGCTTGCCACTCTCTTCCTTGACAACGGGACGGCCGTCAATGCGTCGCGCATCAGCCTCTGAAGAAAAAGGCCGCGGCAGAAAAATCCGCCGCGGCCCGCAAGGAAAGACAAGCAATTGAAAAAGGCAATAGTGAAAAGACGGAATTTGAAAAGATAATTCGAAAATATATTATTTCATAATGACCAATACCATCGACACCCTCCGCGAGCGGCTTCGCGGCCTTACGGCCCCGGAGGCCATCAGGCTGCTTGATGAATTCATCGCCGCCAACCCCGACAATGACGAGGCCTACCTCCTGCGGGGAATGAAGCATTGGGGGCTCCAGCATCGGGCCGCTGCAATCAACGACTATCTTGCAGCCATCCGGCTCAATCCCGAAAGCAAGGCCAAGGAAGCCCTGCGCGCAGCCAACGAGATTCTCGACTACCGCAACACGGACCTTATCAATCCGTAGGGAAGATAGACGAAAAGAGACGTCTTCCCCGACGGCCCATCAATGGGTTTCCCAAGGGCAGAGCATCCTTGGCGCCGGCTCATTGAAATCGAGGGAGCCCGTGGGCGAGGCGGCTGCATAGGCAGGGCGCGCCTGGCGGCTGTCTGACACGCCGGCGGTCTGGCGGTAAAGCATGATGGGGCGCGTGTCGCTCCAGCCGCGAAGCATATTGCGCACCGACAGCATCGCCAGCCCGCGAAGATGACGCACCTGGCGGCGCACCTCGGCCAGAAGTTCCGAATAGTCACACACCTTCGTGACCATCATCTCCAGCACGACGCGGCCCATCATCGTCAGCCGCACAAATATCTTGTCGCCATAGCGGATCGGTTTCCCCGCCTCCGGCGTCACTATCATCGAAGCCGCCTCCGGAAAGGAACGCTTTATCGGCAACTCCTCCCGGACATAGCTTCTCTTGACTTCATTTCCCCTCCCGGCGCTGTAGCGCCCCGGAGCTACATTTGTCTGTCCGTTCATATCCATCAACTTTATGAGACAACTCCCGAAGCATGTATGGGGCGTCTCGGTTACGCTGCAAAATTATTGCCCGAGACTGCCATAGGCGTGCAGCCGACAGTTAACAGAAGTTAAAGTTCACACTTATAACCCTCCTTCAAATATCACGCGGAGAGGAGGAGCAAAAACAAGGAAAATGAAGCGGCGCATTTGGATGAATGGATTAAAAATATTAATTTTGCAAAAGATAGCCGCGGACCCGGACAATGGCCGAGGCTGGAAGGCCTGCAGAAATGGTGGAATGGTAGACACGAAGGACTTAAAATCCTTTGGCCCCAAAAGGCCGTGTGGGTTCGAGTCCCACTTTCTGTACGAATGCGACGGCTTCAATTTGCGGATTGACAGCCGTCGTTTTTATAACTCCCTTGTAACTGACTTCATACCTTGCCGTCAATGAATTCCCAGAAACAGGAACTTACCCAGCAGACCGTGATGCGTCTGTCTCAGCAGCAACTGCGCTTTGTGCGGTTGCTGGAGATGAATGCGCCGGAGCTGGAGGAAGCCGTCGACCGGGAATTGGAAGACAACCCGGCCTTGGAGACGGCCGAGGAAGACCATACGCGACGGGACGAGGAGGAACGCCGGATACCATTCTTTCAGCGCCAACCCGCAGCCGAGGAGCGGCCATTCACCCCCGTCGACAACACGGCGACGATATATGACGACCTCACTACGCAGCTTTCCGAGCGGACGCTGAGTCCGGAGGTGCGCAAAGCGGCCCTCTTCATCATCGGCTCGCTCGATTCAAACGGCTATCTCCGGACGCCACTCGACCAGCTTGTTGACGATATGGCTTTCGGGCCCGGCATCATGGTCAGCGAAAAGGAAGCCCAAGAGGCCCTCAACACGGTCCGCAGCCTCGAACCGGCCGGCATAGGGGCCCGCGATCTGCGCGACTGTCTGGAAATTCAGCTTCATGCCCTCCCCCCGAGCCCGGAGAGGGAGGACGCCCTGGAAATCATGGAGCAGGCTTACGAGGATTTCATCCTGAAACATCGCCACAAGATCATATCGCTGCTCGGGATGGATGAAGAGCGGGCCGCCAAGGCAATCGACCTCATCCGCTCGCTCAACCCGAAGCCGGGAGCCGCGTTGGGGAACGATGCGGATTTCGCGACCCGGACCATCATCCCCGATGTAAGCGTCACGAACGAGGATGGTCAACTCCGGATTCACCTTAACGCCCGCATCCCGGAGCTAAGGATAGAGACCTCCTTCGAGTCGGCTCTCCGCGACCTCGAACGCCTCCCCAAGGGGGAAGCCCGCAAGGGGTCGGAGTTCATTGTCAGCCGATATAACGATGCCCGCGATTTCATACGCGCCGTCACCCAGCGTCAGGAGACGTTGCTGAAAGTGATAACGGCCATCGTCAGCATCCAGAAAGACTATTTCCTGAGCGAGGATGTCTATCAGCTGCGCCCGATGATGATAAAGAATGTGGCGGCGATGACGGGGCTGGACCTGTCGGTGATTTCCCGGGCTACGAACAACAAATATATCGCCACGCCGAACGGGGCCGTTCTCCCGCTCCGGTTCTTCTTCAGCGACACGAAGGGGGAAGAGAAGGAAGGGACTTCATCTGCCACCAATCGCAAGATCGAGGCCGAGATAAAGAAGCTGGTCGACAAGGAAGACAAACTCCATCCCCTGAGCGACCGGAAAATCCAGGAGGAGATGCTCGGCCGCGGTTATGACCTTTCGCGCCGGACCGTGGCGAAATACCGCGACAGGATTGGTATTCCCGTTGCCCGATTGAGAAAAAATTTATGAAACAACGACCCGCAAATTGCGAATAAGATGCGAATAAAAAGAATCAACATAATGAGGATGACAAGAATCATGGCTGCCCTGGCAGCTATCGCGTTCTGCCTTCTGCCGGCCCGCGCGGTGACAGACAAGGAGATGGAGGAGGCGCGCACGATAACGGCGAAATGGTATCTCCGCTATGCCAACAACGGCTCGGGCTATCTCGACGAGTTCAATCCGAAGACCATGCAGGAGCTGACCTCCAAGCTGAAGGAGAAGGAGAAGGAAAACCTGAAGGCGTTCAATTCCGTCAGCGTGCCGAAGGACTATGCGTCCTGGGACAAGGCGAAGCTGACAGAGTTCTGGGCCGTCACGTTCTTCACGTCGCCGGCCCTGTCGGCGGAGGGGAAGGTGGCCAAGAGCCGTGTGCGCCAGAAGATTTCCGCCATGGAGATTGCCGCCCCGGCGGCTCAGGCCGAGCAACCGTCAACGCCCGAGGCCACTCCGGAACCGGCTCCGGCCCCGGAGGCGCAGGCTGCCGCAGAAGCCATGCCGACGGCTGAATCCGTCGAGGCCGAGCAGCAGGATATTCTCGCCGACCAGAAGGCCATTGAAAAGGATGCGGAGGATAGCGGCAGAATCCGTCCGGAAGGGAGCAGCAATACGTGGATCTATGTCGTCGTGCTGATCATTCTCATCGGCGTCGTGATATGGCTGGTTGTAATCGCGGCCAACATGATGAAACGTTCTCCCGATTCCGACGGCAACCCGACAGCGGAGGAGAACGATGCGTTGCGAGAGAAAGCGCGCAACACGATCGCGAAGAAGAACGAGGAACTTGCCCGCCTTCAGGAACGGGTTGACATCTCGGAAAACAAATTGGCGGCGAAGGCTCAGGAATTGGAACGTCTCCGAGGCGACAATGCGCGCCTGATCGACAATATCGCCGACCTCCGCGACGAGAATGCCCGGTTGGCATCGAGCCTTGAGAGTGCACGCGAAAGTCTCCGCCAGCTTCAGGCTTCGGCAGAGGCCCGCGCCTCGGAGTATGCCCGTCAGGCCGGTTCCCGCGCTCCACAGCCTCAGGAGGCCCCGCGCACGGAGGCCGTGCGCACAGCCCGCACGGCAACGGGGTCCGCTCCGAGAACTGACTCGGGACGCGGCGGGGTTCTCAGGGAGATTTATCTTGGCCGCGCCAATGCCCGGGGACTCTTCGTTCGCGCCGACCGCCGGCTTAGCCCGGGAAATTCGATTTTCCGTCTGGATACGGAGGATGGGGTTGTCGGCACATTCCGCCTCGTCGATGACACGGCAACGATCGACATGGCCCTTGACCAGCCCAACCATTACCTGATGGGAGGTTGCAGCGGGGATAATCTTGATGACACGTCGGATGTGACGGCGGTGGAGACGGTCAGCCCGGGGACAGCAATCTTGGAAAATGGTTGCTGGCGCGTGTTGCGCAAGTCGCAGATCCGCTATATTCGCGACTGACCTACTTCTTCCCTGAGGCTGCCGAAGGCCTGATGAAGACTGACGGAGTCCAAAAGAGGCACGAAAAAGAAAGGAAATTTGCAGAATTGAAAAAAAGCATATAACTTTGCATCATAGTCAGGGCGCGAAGCCCGGCTATGGACGCCCGGATGGCGGAATCGGTAGACGCGTCGGTCTCAAACACCGATGGAGCAATCCGTGCCGGTTCGACCCCGGCTCCGGGTACACACCGGGGAAGCAGACCAGTCTGCTTCCCCATTTTTATGATACTATGTATTGATATATGGCGACTGAGGGAAAGGAGGGGACGCGGAGGCGGCGGCTGAAGGCGCCCGGAAGCGCAAGGGGAGATTCCCATTGGGCTGTCGAGCTGCAGCGGCAGAAGCAACTCCTGAAAATCGAATACGGGGAGGAGAAGGCTGCATTCTCCAAGATCACGGAACGGATCGGGCTTAACCGACTTGCCGAACGCGGCGACGCGTGGATCGGCATAAAGCCTGTGCGCACTTACTATAACTCCCTCAACCAACGCGTGTTGGAAGTTGTCCACGGAACTGACAAAAACAGCGAGGAGGAAGAGCCCGAAACGATCGACCATCATTTTGAATATGGGCGCCCCGTCGCGTTCTTCTCCCTCAACGAGGAAGGCACGCCCAAGACCCTCTTCAGCGGCACGGTCAGCTTCGCCGACGCCCGGCGCCTGGTAGCCACCATCCCCGACTCCGCCCAGACAACCCTCCTCGACGACTCGCCGCTCGCGGGCGTCATGTTATCATTCGACGAAACGACCTACCGCGCAATGTTCGAAGCTCTCGACCGCGTCCTCGATGCCTCCGGCCGGCTCGCCGAATTGCGCAACCTCTTCTACTCCCGCCAACCGGCAAGGGAATATGTCGACGTAGGAGTTCCCCGCCTTCCTTACCTCAACTCCTCGCAGCAGGAAGCCGTTGAAAAAGTCCTTCATGCAAAAGATGTAGCCGTTGTCCATGGGCCTCCCGGAACAGGGAAAACAACGACCCTTGTCGAAGCTATCCATGAGACGCTCCGCCGAGAAAGCCAGGCGATGGTATGCGCCCAAAGCAACATGGCGGTCGACTGGATATGCGAGCAGCTGACAGCAAGGGGTCTGCATGTGCTCCGCTTAGGGAATCCCAGCCGCGTCACGGACAACATGCTTGCCCATACGTATGAACACCGGTTTGAAGCCCATCCGGACTATCCGACCCTATGGCGGATACGCCGCGACATCCGCCTGCTGCAAAGCGTCAGGAGCCACCGCTCAGAGCAATGGCATCAGAAAATCAGCCGCCTCCGGAGCCGGGCCACAGAACTGGAATTCCGCATAAATGCCGACCTCTTCAACTCGGCCCATGTCGTCGCCTCCACCCTTGTCGGGAGCAACAACAAGGTGTTGAGCGGCATGCGCTTCTCAACGCTCTTTATCGACGAGGCAGCCCAGGCGATGGAGGCCGCATGCTGGATTGCGATCCGCAGGGCGGGGAAAGTCGTATTCGCCGGCGATCATCATCAGCTGCCGCCCACTGTCAAAAGCTTCGAAGCCATGAAAGGGGGACTCGGCAAATCCCTGATGGAACGAATTGTCGAAAATCATCCGGAAGCCGTCACCCTGCTTACGACCCAATACAGGATGCACCGTGGAATAATGTCCTTCCCCAACAAATGGTTCTACCATGGCCGGATGAAAGCCGCTCCGGAAGTAGCCTCCCGAGGCATCCTTGATTTTGACAATCCAATTGAATGGATCGACACGGACCTCTACGCCCGCGCAATGGAGGAAGCCACGGCCACGGAACGCGCCGCCGATGCCTTCCGCGAGACCGAGGCCGGCGAATCCCATGGACGCATCAACCGCGATGAAGCCGCCCTCACGCTTCTGACTCTCCAGACCTTTATCAGCCGTATCGGCAAGCAACGCTTCCTTGAGGAACGTCTGGATGTCGGCCTTATCTCCCCCTATCGCGCCCAGGCGCAATATCAGCGGAAAATGCTCCGTCGTCTCGACTTCTTCCATCCCTACAGGAAAGCAATCACGGTCGACACCGTCGACGGCTTCCAGGGCCAGGAACGCGATATAATCGTCGTCTCTCTTGTCAGAAGCAACGATGAAGGACAGATCGGATTCCTCCGCGATCTCCGGCGCATGAATGTCGCCATAACAAGGGCCCGGATGAAACTCCTGATCATCGGGAATGCGTCCACTCTCGGGCGACATCCCTTCTACCGCGAACTTATCGAGGAAATCGGGCGTCAGAAATCAGGCGAAGAAAGCGTGGCCACCCTCCTCTCCCCAATTCCTGCTGAAGATTCCGAAAATGAATGAGATAGCATTTCTGTATCCGACCCTCGTTGATTCCCCACGGAATGGCGCGGAGATATATGAGGAAAACTTGCGCCAAGTCATGGGGAGCATCCCCGACACGCGCCTACAAAAGTTTCCCATCGCCGACAGGAAAGCAATTCCGGAGAAGGCCATTGTCGTGACCTCATCCGGGGATGCCCTACGCGTCTTGCCACATGCACTTCTCCTTCGGCTCAAGGGTCATCGGCTGCTTACTGTCCATCACCATTCCCCATGGCGTCAGCAGAAAGGGATAAGGCGGCTGCTCGGAGCGGCGGCGGAGAAAGTGCTGCTCTACTCTTCCTCCAAAATCATCCTCCCGAGTCCATACATGTATGCCGAACTTCTCTACTCCTTCTCCCCCGACAAACTGTTACTCTGGAAGATACCGTTTGAAAAAGGGACGCTCCCGGAAGTCGCCCCCGAGCCCGGGAGACTCGCCTATGTCGGCACGGTCGAACCCCGCAAAGGACTGACCTATCTCCTCCAAGCCATGAAGCATGTCGCTCCCTCTTTCCCCTCGCTTCATCTCGACATTATCGGCGACACGGTCGATGCTGACTATGAAGAGGAACTTAGGAGAATGGCCGAGGAAGCGAACCTGGACGTCACTTTCCATGGCTTCATCTCGGCCGAGGAAAAGGATGAGCTGCTCAGGAAAGCCTATCTCTTCGCATTCCCTTCGCTTCTTGAAGGATTCGGGATGGTGCTCGCCGAAGCCCAGCGCTATTCCCTCCCGATTGTCTGCTTCGACAATTCCGCCATGCCATATACGGTCAAGAATGGCGTCAACGGCCTACTCTGCCCCGACCGGGACGCGGAGGCAATGGCCCGGGCAATCTCGCGCCTCCTTTCCGACAGGGAACTGAGGTTGCGGCTTGCCGCCGGGGCGGCCGCCGGCGCGCGCACGCGTTTCAGCTTCGAGGATTTCCGAAGGGTCGTCACGCGCGACACGCGCTCCCTCTATAAGCAATAAGGGCCTCCCTTTCTACGTTATAGAGGGGATATGATGAAAGAAAAGAAACTCGTTTTTGCAACAAATAATTCCCACAAACTCAAAGAAGCGCGACAGATAATCGGAGATGCCTTCACGATTGTCTCCCTTGAGGATATCAGCTGCCATGACGACATCCCTGAGACGTCGCCCACGCTCGAAGGAAACGCCCTCCAGAAAGCACGCTGGATCAAGGAGCGTTACGGCTACGACTGCTTCGCCGACGACACGGGCCTGATGGTCGATGCGCTCGACGGCGCCCCCGGCGTAATGAGCGCCCGTTACGCAGGACCCGGCCATGATTCAGCAGCCAACATGAAGAAGCTCCTCAAGGAGATGGAAGGGAAGCAGGACCGCAAGGCTCATTTCTCAACCGCGGTCGCCCTGATTGCTGACGGAGAGGAACATCTCTTCGAGGGCCGCGTGGATGGCACAATCGCAGAGACACCCTCAGGCTCGGAGGGATTCGGCTACGACCCCGTGTTTGTCGCCGATGAAAGCGGGAGTCCCTTCGCCGAAATGTCGGCAGAGGAGAAAAACGCCATCTCCCACCGCGGCCGCGCCATGCGCGCCCTCCGCGATTTCCTGCTCGCGACGGTCGGCATCCTCCTTCTCATGATTTCCGGAGCCCTCCCCGCCAGCGCGGAGTCATGGCGTCATTATCCCGCCTATAGCGGCTTTCCGGCGCGCATAGTTGACACCCCGAAACACACCTACTTCCTCTGCGAAGCCGAGGCATACGTCCCTACAAACGGCGCGGCCAATACCCATAACCTTTACATCTTCCGCTATGACAAGGAAGCCGACGAGTTTCGCGCCGTCAACGACGGGACCCTGCTGAGAGCCGGGATTGCCCGCGCCGCCGAATATGATTTCGACCGGCGCCGACTTGTCGTAGCCTTCCCAGACGGATCGCTCGAAACCCTTGACGACACTGGAAAATCAGATTTCATCCCGGCCTTGCGCCTGACCCAGTCTGACGTGGTGAAAGGAATTAATGCCATCACGATCCAGCCCGGTTCGGATGAGATTCTGCTTGCAACAGACTTCGGTTATGTTGTCCTCGATGCTGTGAAAGGGGATATCCGGACGTCACGCGATTTTCGCTCGCCGATCATTGATGTTGCGCGCTTCAACGGCAAGATTTTTGCGTCCGACAACACGAAACTCTATGTCGGCTCTGACAAGGACAAGGATTTCACTGTCATGGCCGTCGAAGAGTCGCTCCCCCATCCCCGCCGACTGATTCCGGTGGGAAACCGTCTCTTTGTCAATCATATCAACAGCGGTATGAACTGGATGGTCATGCTGACCCCTTCCGGAGACGGATATGAGATTTCCCAGCTCTCCAACCAGCCGGAAACCGGGATTGAACAGACTCCTTATGGAATTCTTATCATCGGACGCGGACGCCTCCGCAAACTTGACGCTTCAAAGAATTTTGAGGAAACTTCCGTCTATCTCAAAGATCCGGATATGAGGATGGCCGCCGGGACGTCCGATTTCTCCAACGTTTGGTTCAGCCATGAAAAGAAGGGCTTCACCCTTAAGAAGGCCCCTGCCGACCCTTACGGGGAATGGACCGTGTTGAAGGATGAGTTCCTGCCGAACGCTTCGACGGCGTTCATCTCCTCCTCCATGCTTCACACTTCCGACCTGGGGATGCTTGTCCAGAATCATGGCATCACGTCGAATTTCGCCCTGCTCTATTACGAGCAGTCCGACCTCTTGTGCGGCCTGAAGGACATGAACTGGACTCCATACGCCACAGCCTACACCTCCCCGGCAAGCAATTTCATCCATCTCATGCCCGACGGAGTTGCCCGCGACCCCAAGAACCCCAATCATATATATTCCGGCTCCTCACTAAGCGGACTTTTCCGCCTGGACCTTTCAGATCCGTCGAAATCGCTCCATTTCTCGCATACGTCCGACGCAGACCGCGAGAATCCGCGTTTCATCAAAGTCATTGACGACGACCCGACCAACACATTCTTTCATTATGCCGTCCTGAACGCGCCCCGTTTCGATTCCTACGGCAACCTTTGGCTTGCCCATATCGACCCGACGCGACAGAACAAGAAGGAGCAGTATTACGAGCTCTGGGTCTGGACTCCCGAAGCCCGCGAGGCCACGCGCGACCCGAAGACTTTCAAGCCCTTCATCAAACTCCCGATCACCGGGACCGTCACATCGCGTCATACCACTGTCTTCCCCCTCCTCCATTCCTCCCATAAGGATATAGTCCTCGCCCATGGAGGGGCAACCAATTCCGCAATAGCGATTTACAATCATGGAGGGACGGTCGCCAACAAAGCCGACGACAAGATCACGCGCATCTCCAACCCTACCGATCAGGACGGAAATGCCGTTGACATTTCGACGATCAACTGCTGGTATGAAGATCCGTCGACAGGCCTCGTCTGGATCGGTCATAACCTTGGGGTCGTAACGATGGATGTCGATGCGGCCATGGCCGACGGAAAATCCATCCGTCGAGTGAAAGTCAGCCGCAATGACGGTACAGGACTCGCCGATTATCTCCTCAATCTGACGACAGTCAACAGCATCGCCAAGGATGGGAGCGGGGATATGTGGTTCGCAACAACGGGAGGCGGCCTTGTGCGCACATCTTCCGATGGACGCACAATCAAGAAGACCTACCGTTCGGACAATTCCGACCTTCCCGACGACAACGTCCATTATGTCGCCTACAACCCGGACACAAACTCGATGATGATTTCTACAGGGAGCGGCCTCTGCGAGCTCTTCCTCGAAGGGGGAGGCTCCTCGGTCAGCTATGAGGCCCGCGCATGGCCAAATCCTGTCCGCCCCGGTTTCAGCGGCTATGTCGTCATCGACTCTCTCCCGGAGGACGCCTACGTCAAGATTGCAGACGTGGCCGGGAATGTGGTAAAGGTGCTCGACCCGGTGCTCGCCGGGGAGACCCGCTGGGATCTGACCGACCTGAACCATCGCCGCGTGCCGGGAGGGATCTATCATGTGATCGCCACCTCCGGCCCTGATTCATCCGATTTTGCAACTGTCCAGAAGATTCTCGTTGTCAACTGATTCTCATCGCAAATCAGTCAGTTTTTGACAACTCCCGAATTTATATTAATTTTGACCTCATTACGGAAAGACCCCGTCTCATAAAATTCTGTTATAAGTCATGCTTATGACCCGCCTGATATCAACGATAATTTTGCTTGCCGTCGGCCTTCCATCCCTGGCCCTTGAAATCAAGGTCACCCCGGGATCACTGCGCAATGACCTTCCCCGGATTGTCGGATCCTCCGACCGGGAACTGAAGCTCACCGGGAAAGCCAACGTAACCGACCTCATACTCCTCCGGGAACTCCCCCGGACCTGCACGACCCTTGACATAACCGGGTTGGAAATCGAGCCTTATACATACGCCGATGGCAACTACATGAACCGCCGCGTGTTCGAGGCCAATGAAATCCCTCCCTTCATGCTCTTCGGGACCTCGGTCAGCGAAGTGCGCCTTCCTTCGGGAATTACCCGGATCGGAGAGGCCGCCTTCGGCCTTACGGCCCTCACAACCTTTACAATCCCGGACTCGCTGACCCTCTTAGGCGACTACGCCTTCACGGGCTGCAACTCGCTGAAGGAAGTGACGATTCCCCATCCCGTCTCTCTGGGAAAAGGGGCGTTCCGCAACTGCAAGACCCTGTCGCGGGTCATGTTCGGATATGACCCCCTGGAAATTCCCGCCTCATTCTTCGAGGGCTGCACCTCGCTTCAGACAGGCGTCCCCGTATCGGTCAGCGTTGTCGGCGAGAAAGCCTACCGCGGAGCCGGCCTCAACGAGGTTGACCTCTCCAACGTCTCTTCTGTCGGCGATTATGCGTTTGCCGACATGAAGGCCCTCAAGAATATAATCATCCCGCGTTCCCACGAGATCATATATGGAATCGGAACCTTCTCCAACGACCCCGCCATTGCGGAAATCAACGACTGGGCAGGAAATATCCCCGATCTCCTTATGGCCCATTCCTCAACAGCAGGACGTTTCACAGCCTATGTCGACACTGAGGAAATCGGCGAGGCCGCTTTTGCCAACAACGGGAGCATCGACACTCTCTGCCTCGGGGCGAACGTCAGGCTCATCCGCCCCCATGCGTTCCGCAATGTCGAATCGATGCGCGAGATAAACGCCGTCCGCCTTCAGGACCGTGTGCCGGAAGTCGATCCCCAATCCTTCTCCGGATTGGAAGACGATGGGGGCCGCTATCCAATCTCGCTGCTTGTTGCCGAACACAAGTCGCCTGAATGGCAGGCCCACCCCGTCTGGAGTCTTTTCAATATCTCAGAGGCCACTTCAGTCAAGGATCTTGAAGGAGATGATGCGGCAAGCATCCATATTTCAAGACAGGGAGGAAGGATAGAAGTCGTGGCCCTTGAGCCGATTGAGAAAATCTCGGTCTATGCGGCCTCCGGCATATCCCTGCTTGAAGCCTCTCCGGGCACAACCCGCTACTCGGCCGACAACCTGCCCGAAGGGGAGGTGATCATTGTCAAGGCTGAAGCCGGAGAGAAGGTGAAGATCGCCAAACTCCGCTGATCCGGAGGCGGCCAGTTGCCCTTAACTCATCAACCCCGAAAAGAGTCAACCCCGAATCAAGATGAATTTCACTCCCTTAGCCCGTCCGGCATTTCTGTCGATCGCCAGGAGATGCGATTCCTGGGGAGAGGAAGGTTCCGACCTTCAGCTCCTTCAGCTCCGCAGCCTTCTTAAACGGGCCCAACATACGGAAATGGGACGCCTCAACGGTTTCTCGGACCTCGCAAGAATGCGTGACCCCCGCGCCGAATTTTCGCGCCGGGTCGCTCCCCGCGAATATGAGGATATCCGCTCCGATGTGATGAGGATGATCCTCGGACAGCCCGACCTTCTCTGGCCGGGCGTCTGCCGTTATTACGCCCAATCTTCCGGAACGTCGGGAGGAAAGTCAAAATATGTCCCCGTCACGGAGGCCTCCCTCCAGCGTTGCCACTACCGCGGCGCCTCCTACAGCGTGGCCCATTACCTGCGTCTCAACCCCGCTTCCCGCCTCTTTTCCGGGAAGGGGCTGATCCTCGGCGGCTCGTTCGCCAATGAGTTGCGCCTCCCCTCACCCGACATCCATGTCGGCGACCTGAGCGCCACGCTCATCGACCGCGTCAATCCGATTGTGAACCGTTTCAGGATTCCCGACCGGAGCATTGCCCTCCTCCCCGACTGGCGCGAGAAATTGCCGGCCCTGGTGAAGGCCTCGGTAAATGCCAATGTGACAAACATCTCCGGAGTCCCCTCCTGGTTCCTGACGCTCCTGCGCGAGGTGATGGCCGAGAAGGGGGTGGAGAAAATCTCGGATGTCTGGCCTAATCTGGAGGTGTTTTTCCATGGGGGAATCTCCTTCGAGCCATATCGCGACATCTACACCGAAATCACCGATCCGGCCAAGATGCATTTCATGGAGACCTACAATGCCTCCGAAGGGTTCTTTGCCGTTCAGGACCGGCCCGAGCCGGGACCAATGCTGCTGATTCTTGACAATGACATCTACTATGAGTTTCAGGATATATCCGACCCGGAGGCTGAGACGGTAGATATCCGCGGCCTTGAGGTCGGGAAGGTCTATGAAATGATCATCACTTCAAGCAACGGCCTCTGGCGTTACCGTCTCGGCGACACGGTCCGCATCGAGTCGATCTCCCCCGTCAGGATCCGGATTGCCGGACGGACAAAATGCTTCATCAACGCCTTCGGCGAAGAGCTGATGCAGGATAACGCCGAGCATGGGATGGCCGAGGCGTGCGCCGTCCATAATGCCGTCGTCGCGAATTACACGGTCGCTCCGGTCTTTGCCTCCGGCAAGAAGCGCGGGCGCCATCAATGGCTGGTAGAATGGGAGAAGGAGCCGGCCGACGTGAAGGCTTTCGCGCAGACCCTCGATTCCTCCCTGCGCAGCGTCAATTCAGATTATGATGCGAAACGCGCCAATACCATCTTCCTGGACCCGCCGGAAATCTTGACCCTCCCTGCCGGGACGTTCGACCGCTGGCTCTCCACTGTCGGCAACCATAAGCTCGGCGGCCAGAAAAAGATTCCCCGCCTCGCGAACGACCGTCGCATAGCCGACGCCATCCTTTCCCTTGCCGGAATCGGCAAATGATTCCAAATTCTGTTCGATAGATTATGCTTCCCTCCATAGAAGAGACCCAAAACATACTTCCTTCCGGATTGTCAACCCTTTTCTCATTCGACATTCCGGATGCGACCTGGATCCTGCTGGGGATTCTCCTTTTGGCAGTCATACTCTGCCTTTCCATCGGCTGGCATCCCCAGATGATGTTTGCCTCCACCCCTGTCGGACTCCCTGCGGAAGATGAAACTGAAAACCCTGAAGAAGAGGCTGAGACTCCGGAAAGCATTCCGGAAGCCACAGCTTCCTCATCGTCCCCAACTCTCTCCTCAGGACTTCCGAAGATGTCGGTCATTGTCTTTGCGCAGGCCGAGGAGGAGGGTCTGGAATGTTGTCTCAACCAGCTTGTCCGGCAGGATTATCCGGATTTCGAGATTATCGTCGTCTGCGACGGGACGCATGAATCGGCCCGCATACTTTCGGAACATTTCACGACCCGCTATCCCGGCGTCTACATTACGTTCATTCCCCCCGGCTCCCATAATCTCAGCCGCCGCAAACTGGCTTTCACTCTGGGAATCAAGGCGGCGAAGGGAGATGTCGTTCTGACAACGGAGAGCAATATCCTCATTCCCTCGCGCGGATGGCTCGCCGACATGGCCCGGCCCTTCGCCAACCGCTCGGTCTGCGTGGCCCTGGGCGCAACGAGAATGGATTTCTCCGAGCTGACCGGGCCGTGGAGATGGTATCGCCAGTTCGACTCGACGATGATCAATTCCCGCTGGATAGGCCATGCCCTCAACGGGGATGCTTATCGGGGCGACGGCTTCAACCTCGCTTTCCGCCGGGAAATCTTTTTCCAGCACAAGGGCTACGCGGGGAGCACTTTCCTTCATGTCGGCGACGACGACCTCTTTGTCCAGGAAATAGCCTCGGGAAGGAATGCCGTGGCGGTCACCGGACTGAAGAATCTGCTGACCACCTACTGGTATGACTCCGCCAACCGCGTCTGGAGCCTGCGCAAAGCCCGTTATTCCTTCACATCGCGCTGGCTGCGGAAGGGGCCTTTTGTCCGCGCCGGATTCGCTTCCCTCTGCCAGTGGCTGACGCTGCTTCTCGCCGTGGCGGCTTCAATTGTCGCCCTCCCCTCCCTGATCGGACTCTGCTGCGCTCTCATCGCTCTTCTCATCTTCTGGGGCGTGGAGATTGCGGTCTACCGTAAAGTCGCCCTCCGGCTCGGCTCCGTAAGGCTCTTCTGGGCGCTCCCCATTTTTCTTCTCGCCCGCCCGCTGGTCAATGCAATCTTCCGGTTCGACCATAGGGAATCCAACCGGAAGATATTCACCTGGCAACGTTAGAAATTTATCCCGACAACCGTTATGTCGAAAAACAAACTGAAGAAATTTGCGGATATGAAGGAGTATTCATGCGTCCTTCAGTATCCGCGCGAAGAATTGCTGAAAACCGGTTTTCCTTACGCCGGGAAATGGAATGGCGATTTGTTCGCCACGCCGGCCCCGATTGTGCTTGAACTCGGCTGCGGCCGGGGGGAATACACCGTCGGTCTGGCCCGCCATGACGCTTCGAGGAATTACATCGGAATCGACATCAAGGGGGCAAGAATGTGGACAGGCGCCTCCGAAGTGGAGCGTGATGCTATCCCAAACGCTAAATTCCTCCGTTGCGAAATCGAGAACATCGATCATTTCTTCTCTCCGGGGGAAGTCGAGCAGATCTGGATAACGTTCCCCGACCCCCAGATGCAGAAAACCCGGAAACGCCTTACTTCCACGCGCTTCCTTTCAATGTATCGGAAGATTCTGTCTCCCGGCGGAATCATCAATCTCAAGACCGATTCCCCTTTCCTTTACGAATATACGCGCCGTCTTGCCCTGCAGAACGGGTTTGAGATCCTGATCGACACGCCCGACCTCTACGGAAGCGGGGAGGCAGACCCCGTGAAAAGCATTAAGACTTATTATGAACAGCAATGGCTCTCGCGCGGGAAAAAGATCAAGCTCCTTAGCTTCAGGCTTCCCGCCGAAGGGGAACTGACTGAGCCGGAAACAGACGATATTCCGCGCGACGACTACCGCTCGCAGGCGCGCCGCGCAAACAGCGCCAACCGCAAGGATGGTGTCTCCCAAATTGACTAATCAAATCGGAAAATGACCATATATCCAAACCTCATACTCGACATCCTTAAGGGTGTCCGCTATCCCGGCAATGGCAAGAACCTTGTCGAACTCGGGATGGTCGAAGATGATATCCGTATCGACGGAAACAAGGTCAGCTTCTCGCTGATTTTCGACAAACCGACCGACCCGTTCATCAAATCTGTGGTCCGCACGGCCGAAACTGCTATCTCCACAGCCCTCAAGGGAGACGTAGAGATCAAAGACAATATCGCCGTCAAATACCGCAAGCCGGTCGCCGAGAAACCGAAGCTCCTCCCCGGCGTGAAGAATATCATCGGAATCAGCTCCGGGAAAGGGGGGGTCGGCAAATCGACGGTTGCAGCCAATCTGGCCGTGGCCTTAGCTGCAGCAGGCCATAAGGTCGGACTCCTCGATGCCGACATCTTCGGGCCCTCTATGCCCAAAATGTTCGGAGTCGAGGATGAACAGATCTATATGATCAATAAGGAGGGCCGCGACTGGATCGAGCCCATTGAGAAATATGGCGTGCGGATGCTCTCAATCGGCTTCCTTGTCGACAAGGAGAAGCCTGTCTTATGGCGCGGGAGCATGGCCAGCAATGCCCTCCGCCAGCTACTGGCCGATGCATGGTGGGGCGAGCTCGATTATTTCCTCATCGACATGCCTCCCGGGACGAGCGATATTCATCTGACCCTCGTCCAGACGCTCGGCATAACGGGCGTGGCCGTCGTCACGACCCCGCAGGAGGTGGCTTTGGCCGATGCCCGCAAGGGAGTCTCCATGTTCACCGACCCGAAAGTCAATGTCCCCGTGCTCGGGATTGTGGAGAACATGGCCTGGTTCACTCCCGAGGATCATCCCGACGAGAAATATTATATCTTCGGCCGAGATGGCGGCAAGCATCTCGCGGAGAAGGAAGGAGTCGAGCTGCTCGCAAGGATTCCCCTTGTGATGGGGATCCGCGAACATGCCGACGATGGAAAGCCCGTGGCATGCCAGCTTCAGGAGAATCCGGCCGAAGCCAATGAGGAGGCCCGCGCGTTCGCCCTCCTTGCCGATGCGGTCGTTGGCGCCGTGGAAAGACGTAACCGTGAGCAGCCCCCGACAGATGCCGTAAAGATGGAGCATTAATAATGCTCGCCCCACAATGCAACATTAATAATGCTCGCCCCATCATGCAACATTAATTAACATTTGGGATAAGATTTTCCCGAATTTTTATTAATTTTGCAATTCAACCTTACGCAACATCTGCAAATGAACGATTCGCTTCCGAAAATAGATTCTCCTGTGGCGCCTGACTCTGACAAGATCGGAATCTCCGTCATTGTCCCGGTCTATGGGGTTGAGAAGTATATCCGGAAGTCGGCAGAATCCCTTTTCTCCCAAACTCTTAGGGAGGGAATAGAGTTCATATTTGTAGATGATTGTTCCCCAGACAGCAGTATCGACATCCTCCGCGAAGTCCTTGAAATGTATCCTGAGCGTAAGAGCCAAGTGAGGATTCTCCGTCATGAGAAAAACAAAGGACTGGCCGGGGCGCGCATGACTGGAATTGAGGCTGCCCGGGGAGAGTATGTGATCCATTGCGACAGCGACGACTGGGTAGACGAGGATATGTATGCCTCCATGCTGGCCGTTGCCCGGAAGGAGAAGGCCGATATAGTTGTTTGCGACTATGTCTCGGAATATCCGCGCAAGTCAGTTGCCTATTCCGGCAATCCGGGCACAACTCCGCGCCAGATGCTTTCGGAAATGCTGGCCGGGCGTCAGCATTGCAGCGTCTGGAACAAGCTCATACGCCGCGACCTTTACCGCAACCTTTCCCCGGCCTGGGAGGAGGGTGTCAACATGTGGGAGGATGTGATGGTCATCTGCCGTCTGGTCTACTTCGCCCATAAGGTAGCGTATGTGCCCCACGCGATGTATCATTACAATCAGCAGATGCCCTCGGCCTATACGCGCAGTCGGCGTCCGGAGATCCCGGGCCAGATCTACCGCGCATGGAACGCCGTCGACAGTTTTATTGCCGGGCGCCCCGACGGGATGAGCTATTCCAACGAACTCGACGCGTTCCGCGGGCGAGCCCTCTATAGCGTCCTGACCCGCGCGCAGCGTGAGGAACGGGAAGGATGGATTCTCAAATTCAAGGAGGGGGCGATCCATTGGCCGCCGGTCGCAAGCGGCTTCGGCCGCAAGGACCGTATGATCCTGAGCCTTCTCTTAAATCGTCATAACCGTTTGGCCGACCTGATCCTTAACACTCAGGAACGCCTTAAAAAAATATTGAGGGGCTGACATCATGCTGCTGATTCTATTGATAGTCCTCTGCCTGATCGGGGTCGCCTCAATCATCGACAACAAGCCCGAGAAGCCTAACCGATGGATCCGGGTGAGCCTCTATGTCGTTCTTGCCCTCATCATCGGTCTTCGCCATAAGGTCGGCATCGACTACGACATTTATGTCGAGCTTTTCCAACGCCCGAACAGCTATCGCGCCGGGTTTGTCGAACCGATCTGGGTCTGGTTCAACAAGACGCTTGCGGGACTCGGTTTCCGTTCGAGGATGTTCTTTATCCTCACGGCAGCTTACACAATGTTTGGTTTCTACAAGGGCATCTCCAAGGCGTCTGTCTCCTTCTATCTCTCCACACTATTCTTTGTCCTTTTCGGCTTCTATTTCGAGACAGCCAACACGGTCAGGCAATGCGCCGCTATGGCCACAATGTTCTGGATGTATCCCTATATTGAGGAGCGCAAATGGATTCCCGTTATCCTGTTGGCTTTCCTCTCGGCCAATCTTCATCTCTCGGCTGTCTTCGGGTTGGCCCTTATCGGGGTGTCTTATTTCCGCGTGAACCGATGGATCCTTTTCGGAGCCCTGATGGTGACGATGGTGGCCGGAGCCCCGCTTATGGAGCTGTCGATGAATGTGATTTTCCCTGTGCTGGGCCAGATCAACAAGTATCAGTATGAGGTCGACCAGTTCGATGCCGGAGTCTCTTCCGGAGTGTTGAAATATATCTACGGCCTGTTGGGCACATTGATGATTTTCGCCTGCTCCAAAATCGAGGATCGCAGGAGAGTTATCACTTCCCTGCTCAACCTGACGATCTACGGCCTCTGCATCTACAATATCTTCTACGTCTTCCAGCCCGCAAGGCGTCTCTATACCTACGGCTTCATGTTCTCGATCCTCCTCATGCCCTATTTCTTCGATTACTACCAGCCGAAGGTCAGATATGCAGTCGCTACCATCACCGTCGGCATCTTCCTCTTTTTCCTCGCGAAGGCGAATCTGGAAGTGCCCTATAATTTTGACTTCCTGATATGATCCCGATAGTATTCTCGACCGACCACAATTATGTGATGCCGACATGCGTCACAATCGCCTCTCTTCTGCAGAGTTGCGGCGAGGGGGAACGCTATGCCATAAATGTCCTCGTCAGCGAGGACGTCACGGAAGAGGACCGCCGACTTCTGACAGACCAGGTCAGGAAACTCTCCGAGGGGTCGACAATCTCTTTTCTCTCCACCGACGGGGCTTTCGACGGGGGATATGAGGTGCGCGGGATTTCCAAGGCTTGCTATTTCAGGCTGTTGATCCCTTGGCTGATGCCTGATGTGGAGAAGGCGATTTATTCCGATGTCGACATCATTTTCCGGACCGGGCTCGGCGAACTCTACTCGACGGAGATGGGGGATGCCTACTTCGCAGGCGTCGTTGCCCGGGGAAACCGGACAACAATGCGCCGCCATATCGAAAGGTTAGGACTCTCCACGGCCACCTATATCAACTCGGGCCTCATCCTTATCAATTGCAAGCGGCTTCGGGAAGATGGAATGAAGCAGACGTTCCTTGACCTCGCGAAGAAGAAATTCCTCTTCCAGGATCAGGATATCATCAACATAGCCGCCAAGGGCAGAATCCTCAATGTCGCGGAGCGCTGGAACATGTCGCCGGCATGGCTTGCCGATGATGTCCGGAAGGGAATTTCAGACGGCGCGACGCAGGGGTGCGTAATCCATTACAGCGGACTCAAACCTTGGGAGGCGATGACCTACTGTTATAATGAATGGTGGGCGACTTATAAGACAACAAATGTCTATAATCCTACGTTTCCTTATAAGGCGGAGGAACGCATTCTCTCCTACCGCCTTATGGCCAAACGTTTCCTCAGAAGTGTTAACTATAAGATAAAGAATATCTTAAATTAACCAACGAATAACCAACAGATCTTCATGGGACTTAAAGGCATCATCCGATCACGCGAGACTCGACAGCGCATCCTTCGCGCCCTAAGCTGGGTGCCGGGAGGCGTGATGCTGCCTTTGCAGTATTATGCCGTGCTCGGACGCTTCCCTTCCATGAAACATCCCCGCCGCTTCACGGAGTGGATCAACTGGTATAAGCTTCACGGCCGGAAGCCTGAGATGCTGGAGGTTACCGACAAGTTCAAGGCCCGCAAATATGTGGCCGACCGCATAGGAGAGCAGTATCTTGTCCCCATGCTCGGAATCCACAGGGATGCCGCGGATTTCGATTTCGACAAACTTCCCTCCGGCTTCGTCCTGAAGACAACCGACGGCGGCAACGGCGACAATGTCCGCGTCGTCGCCGACAAGAGCCAAATCGACTGGGAGGCCACTGTCCGCGAAGTCAATTCCTGGCGCGACAAGGATTACGCGGCCTACTCCCGCGAATGGGCCTACCGGGGTTGCGATTCGAAGGTGATCGCCGAGGAACTCCTCGTCGACCCGGACAGCCCCGACGGCTCGATAGATGATTACAAATTCCTTTGCTTCAACGGCAAGTTCAAGATAATGTGGGTCGACAAAGGACGCTATTCCGACCATCGGCGTGGCTTCTGGGATGAAAATCTCAAATTCCTCGAAGGGGTCCGCAGCGATTGTCCGACCTTTGACTCCGCCCCGGAATTGCCGGCCAACGTGGCCGACATGATTCCCCTGGCGGAAAAACTCGCCGAAGGATTTCCCTTCGCCCGAGTCGATTTCTACAATATCCGAGGAAAAATCTACTTCGGAGAAATAACCTTCTATCCCTGGAGCGGATATGTCAGGTATTTCCCCGATGATTTTGATTTTCGTCTCGGATCTTTCTTTGACCGCAACCTTCTTGAAGAGAAGAGCAGCCCGGCCGCTCCCTCCCTAAAAAAGGACCTGCATGAACCCAATAGATAACCTATTATAACTGACGATGACCATCTCCGTACTGATGTCGGTTTACGACAAGGAACTTCCCGAACGGCTCGACCGATCGCTCCGCAGCATCTGGAGCGACCAGACGCGCCGTCCCGATGAGGTCCTTCTCGTCCTCGACGGCCCGATACGGCCCGAGCTCATGGCCATCGTGAAGAAATGGGCCAAGAACATAGGCGACGCTTTCACCCTCCTCCGGAACGAGGAGAACATGGGGCTCACCTTTTCCCTTAACAAGGGCATTGACAGGATCACCAACGATCTCATCGCCCGCATGGACAGCGACGACATCTCGACTCCGACCAGATTCCAGGTGCAACACGATTTCCTCGTTGCCCACCCGGATATCGATGTCATCGGAGGGAGCATCCGCGAGTTTGACGACCGGCAGGAGTTGCGCCCCGTGCGCCATTATCCTTCCGACCCCGAGGAAATCCCCCAGTTCCTCTGCAAGGGCTCTCCCCTCGCCCATCCGACCGTCATGATGAGACGCCGGATTTTCGACGGGGGACTCAGATATGACGATTCATATCCCACGAGTCAGGACATTGCCCTTTGGTTCGAGGCCACGCGCCGCGGGATAAAGATCAGCAATGTGGAGGAAACGACGCTCTTTTTCCGCAGCGACGAGGCGACTTTCCGCCGCCGTTCGCGCGATAAGGCCGTCAATGAATTCCGCATCTACATGGGGGGTATTAGATCGCTACATGGCTCGATGACTTGGCGCTATGTCTACCCCATGGGCCGGCTGCTTATCAGGATGCTTCCCAAGGCCCTGATTAAGAAGGTCTATTATTCAACCTTCAGGACCCGCGTCCTGAAATAGTCAAATCGCCAACCCCTAACCTGACCTCATGATCAACTGGATCGGAAATTATTTCCTCTGCCTTCTGATAGCCTTGCTGCTTGCCGGGCTTATCATCCCGAAGGTGATGGATATTGCGTTTTCAAAGAAACTCTTCGACGAAAAGGATGAACGCAAGATCCATCAGGGCGTTGTGCCCCGTCTGGGAGGCGTTTCCTTCATGCCTGCGATCATGTTCGCCTTCTGCGTCGTCGTCGGGTATACAATCGGAATCGGCTCTGCCGGACTTGAGGTCACGCTCGAATCGATCGTCCCCATCTTTTTCCTCCTCTGCGCAATGCTGCTGATGTATCTCATCGGCATAGCCGACGATATGGTCGGGGTCCGCTATAGCTTCAAGTTTCTTTTCCAGATTGTCGCGGGGGCCCTTATCGTCACTTCCGGCCTTTGGGTCCGGAGTCTCTACGGGTTCCTCTGGATCGGGGAATGGCCCGCATGGCTCGGCTGGATAATGACCATTTTCCTGACTATTTACGTCATGAACGCTGTCAACCTGATCGATGGGATCGACGGACTCGCCTCCGGCCTTTCCATGATCGCATTCGCGTTCTACAGCTATGTCCTCATCCATTCCGGCCAATACCTTTACGGGATTCTCGCCGGGGCGGCCATCGGGACCCTCGTCCCGTTCTTCTATTACAACGTCTTCGGCCGCGCCGAACGTCATAACAAGATTTTCATGGGGGATGCCGGATCGCTGACGATCGGCACCCTCCTTCTTTTTTTGACCGTGGCCGTCTTCAACACTCCCCCCGAGAAGGCCGGCGATGAGAATATCTTCATCCTCGCCGTGGCGCCGATCATGCTCCCCTGTTTCGATGTCGTCAGGGTCTTCTTCCACCGCATCCGCCGCGGGCGGAATCCTTTCCTCCCCGACAAATGTCATATCCATCATAAACTCCTCGCCTTAGGATTTCCTCAATGGAAAGCCCTCATAACGATTCTCCTCACAGACGCTGTGCTCATCGGCCTCAATCTCCTCCTCTCGCAGTATGTCGGGCCGACATGGCTCCTGCTGGGCGACATCGCCGTCTGGAGTCTGCTCAATGTCTGGCTGACCCAACTGATCCGCAGGCGAGAACGGCGTCTCGGGGCGACCCTTTATGAATGACAACTCCTCTCCCTAAATAATAACCCCCCTATCCTGAACGTTACTCAATTAGACCCCGTCTCATAAAATTTCAGAGCTCCCGGGGTCGCTAGCTTGGAGGGATTTTTGACTTTGAGTAAAGGAGCATACCGGGGTATGCGACTGAGCGAAAAGTCAAAAAGCACCCAAGATAGCGAAGCTAAGGTAACTTTTATGTTTAACGCTCTGAAATTGAATGAGAAAGAATTTTTATAAAAGAATAACAATAATGAAATAATAACCCCGAGCTAGGAAAAATTTCTTAAAAGATGTTTTCCCCTCCGGTTTCGGCCGGTGCTTTTCGCCAAGTCTCGTCGGTCGCGATGCCCGCATCGCTCCCTCCTCAACTTGCGAAAATCACTCGCCCGAAACCGCCCCGGAAACTCTGAAATTTTATGAGACGGGGTCTAGACCTAACCCGAAAATATGACGAACGGAGGCGGCTCCGGCAGGATGCCAACCCCGTGACAGAATAATATGAAATCCGCCAAAACCTTCATCAGAGCCGCATTGGCTGCCGGATGCCTTGTGATGGCCACAAGCTGCACCGTCCCCAAGAAAGTGGCTTATTTCCAGGACACGGACACGCAGAACAAGATGGTGTTTCAGGCCGTGTCGATGCAGCCCATTTCCATCAAACCCGACGACAAAGTCGCGATTATCGTGAAGTCGAAAGACCCCGAACTCGCCAACCTTTTCAACATGCCGATCTATTCGGCCCGCGTCGGGACGGTCAACGGCGGCCATAGCCAGGCTCCCGTCGTGAGGAATTATCAGTTCAACGGAACAGAAGGGGTCGCCACATATACGGTCGACCCCGCCGGCGATATAGATTTCCCGGTGCTCGGCAAGCTCCATGTCGCAGGCATGACCCGCAGCGAGCTTGCAGGCTTTATCAAGGGGGAGCTTATGGGGCGTGACCTCGTGAAGGATCCGACGGTCATCGTCGAGTTTGCCAACGCGGCGATCAATGTCATAGGCGAAGTCCTGACTCCCGGCCGCTTCGAGATCAACCGCGACCATGTCACGGTCCTCGACGCCCTCGCAATGGCCGGCGACATGACCATCACGGGTCTGCGCGAGAATGTCCGCGTCCTCCGCAAGAACGGCGAGAATGTCGAGACCTATACCCTCGACCTTACCGACATGGACAAGGCCCTCCAGTCGCCCGGATTCTACCTCCAGCAGGATGATGTTGTCTATGTCGAGCCCAATGATATGAAGAAACGGCAATCGACTGTCAACGGTAACAACGCCCTCTCCACAAGCTTCTGGATTTCCGTTGCCTCGCTGATCACATCGGCTGTGACAACAATCGGCGTATTCATCAACAAATAAGCGACCTTCCATCTAACAAGCGATCTCATTTCATTCAGAACATGACCCGCAACACTCCCATATCGACTGAAAAAACTGCCGAAGAATCATTTTCTTTGCTCGCATTCTTTAAGGTTTGCGTTGAAAAATGGAAATGGTTCCTCGTTTCCGTCCTTCTGATATGCGCCATCGGCGTGCTTTACATCCTGCGCCAGCAGCCGGAATATACCCGGACAATGTCGCTCCTGATCAAGGACCAGGATTCCGGCGGCGGGGCTGCCGACATAGCCAGCGCTTTCTCTTCGCTCGGCCTCGTTTCGTCAAACACGAACGTCAACAACGAGCTCATCACGCTCGTCTCCCCCGCCGTCATGCAGGAGGTTGTCGAACGGCTCCACCTTCAGGTGACAACCAACGAGAAAGGTCTCTTCCACGGCACTACCCTCTACGGCGCCACCGACCCCTATATCATCGATTTCCCCGACCTGGAGGAGCAGCAGGCCGCTTCTTTCCGGATGGACCGCAATGCCGACGGCTCGGCACGGCTATATAAGTTTGTCCTCTATGCCAATGGGGAGAAGCTGAAGTTTGACGATGAGGTTTCCCTCCGTCCCGGCTTCTCAACGGTCAAGACCCCTGTCGGGCATGTGACGTTCAAGCCCAATCCGAAGTTTGACCCGACCGATGCCGACCCGACTTCGACTTTGATCGTCTTCCGTCAGGCCCTTCAGAAATCAATCGAGTTTTTCCTCGATGAACTCAAAGGAGACCTCGCTGACAAGGATGCTGACGTCATTGACCTTACCGTCACCGACGTTTCCATCACCCGTGCCGTAGATATCCTCGACAATATCATCGCTGTCTACAATCAGAATTATGTAGACGACAAGAATAAGGTTGCGACCGCCACGTCGCGCTTCATCGACGAGCGTCTGGCCCTGATCGAGCAGGAACTCGGAAATGTAGACAACGACATTTCGGATTATAAGTCGAAGACTCTCGTCCCCGACCTTGAGGAGGCCGCCAAGATCAATATGCGGTCAACCCAGGATCTGACTGAGAAGGAACTTGAATATTCGAATGAGCTGGCGATGGCCAAGTATGTCCGCGATTATATCAACAATCCGGCCAACAAGGATAATGTGATCCCGGTCAATACCGGCATGGGCTCCAACCAGTTGGAAAGCCAGATCTCGACTTACAACCAGGTGCTTCTCGAACGCAATTCTCTACGCGAGTCTTCTTCGGCAAGCAACCCCCTCGTGGCTGATTACACCACTCAGCTGCTCGGCATGCACGATGCCATCACGAAGGCGGTAAATACCCAGGTTGCAACCCTCGAGGCCGCTATCCGCAATATCAACTCCGCTAAGGGAGAGGTCAAGGGCCAGTTGGCTTCCGGGCCGACTCAGGCCAAATACCTTCTCAGCGTCGAGCGTCAGCAGATGGTCAAGGAGAGCCTCTACCTCTATCTTCTCCAGAAGCGCGAGGAGAATGAGCTGACCCAGAAGTTTACAGCCGACAATGTCCGGATCATCACGCCTCCATACGGCTCGTTCCGTCCGGTCAGCCCGAAGAAGGGAGTGATCCTCGTTGTCTGCTTCATCATCGGTTTTGCAATCCCTCTCTGTTATCTCTATATCCGCGAGACGAGCAACACGAAGGTCCGTTCCCGCAAGGATCTCGACCGGATGCATGTTCCTTTCGCCGGAGAGATTCCGCAGGTGCCCCGCAAGGGCGCAGATGTCATTTCCCGCTTCAATCCTTTCAAGAAGCGGCGCAAGAAGGGACATCGCGAGCTTGAGAAGGCACTTGTCGTTGTCAAGAGCGGCAACCGCGATATGGCAAATGAGGCGTTCCGCATCCTTCGTGGAAATCTGGAGGTGATGGCTAAGACTGCCGAGGCTTCGAATGTCATCATGATCACTTCCCTCAACGCAGGCTCCGGAAAGTCGTTTATTTCCTTCAACCTTGCGGCCTCCTTCGCCATGAAGGGGAAGAAGGTGCTGATCATTGACTGCGACCTCCGTCACGGTTCGACGTCGCAGTTCATCGGAATGCCGGCTAAGGGTCTGACGAATTATCTCCGTTCACAGACGGACAACTGGAAGAGCCTCCTTGTCCGGACGGATGCCGACGAGGATGTCTCTATCCTTCCTGTCGGACACCGTCCGCCGAATCCCGCCGAGCTTCTTGAGAATGGCCGTATCGGCACGCTCATCCGCGAGGCGTCCCATGATTTCGATTATGTCTTCGTTGACTGTCCTCCTGTCGATATCGTTGTCGACACTCAGATTATGGAGAAATATGTCGGCAGCACAATCTTCATCATCCGCGCCGGACTTCTGGAGAAGAGCAGCGTGAAGGATATCGATGAACTTTACACTTCGGCTCGCTTCAAGAATATGAGCATGGTGCTCAATGGCACGAACCCTGAGATTAGCCGTTACGGCCAGTATGGCTCCGCTTATTATGGCTCCGATTGGGAAGATTAATCCTCTACCCTGAACTGATTGTTTTTCAGTAATTGTCTGACTCTCCTAAATTGATTGACTATGTGGCCCTTTAAATCCGTTCCCAAACTCAAGGATTCTAAATTCTTCGAAGGTTTCACCGACTGGCATTCCCATATCCTGCCTGGCGTTGACGATGGCATCCGCTCGATGTCGGAGTCTCTCGCCGTGTTGAAGATGTATGAAGATTTGGGAGTGAAGAAGGTGTGGCTGACGCCTCATATCATGGAGGATTGTCCCAACACGCCGGAGGGGCTTCGCGAACGCTTCGACGAACTGAAGAGCGTCTACAAGGGTCCGATAGAGCTGCGTCTGGCGGCTGAGCACATGCTTGATTCGTTGTTTGAGGAGAGGCTGAAGGAGAACCGCCTTATGCCGATTGGTGAGGAAGGGGATCATGTATTGATCGAGACGTCATACATGAATGCGCCCTATGCGATGCAGGATATGGTGGATGAGGTGAAGCGGTTGGGATATGTGCCTGTGCTGGCGCATCCTGAACGTTACCGTTACATGGACAAGGATGACTATCTGAAATGGAAAGAGGAAGGACTCTTGTTCCAGACGAACTATATGTCACTGTTAGGGGGATATGGGGAAACTGCGCGCAAGAAAGCTGAATGGCTATTGAAAGAAGGGATGGTCAACCTTGTCGGCTCTGATCTCCACCGTCGCATGATGCTGGAGAACTCCCTGACGCGCACGGCCAAGAAAAAAGAACACCTCAACCTCATAATCGACCTCGCCCACAACCCCACCATCCAATAACTTATTTATCCATAGGATCGAGCGTTATATCCATAAGTTTGTTATATCTTTGTAAGACCAACCCCAAAAACGTAAGAATTATGGCAAGACCTATAAAAGAAACACCCGTGCTGAGAGGGAAAGATGCACAAAGGTTTGCCGAAAGAACCGCTAACCCGGCTCCGGTCAGTCAGAGGGAAAAAGAGGCTGCCCGCCGTGCGTATGAAGCCTTCAAAGCAATCAGCACATTCCAAATGTGATATGGATTTTAGTAACTTTACTTTTCGGCAGATTGAGGCCGACACTGAGATTAAGTCGTTTGATTGCGGGGATCCCGATCTAAACGACTTTCTTTTTAGCGATGCAAAGAACTATCTTAAAGCCATGATGGCGTTAACATATCTGCTGGAAGCTACTGTCTCGAAAAAGACAGTAGCTTATCCAGGGAGTAGACATCAAACGCAACGCCACCGATGACGATATCAAAGCCCTCAGTCCGGGTCTTTACATCGTAGGCGGCAAGAAACTGGTGGTCAGATAACGTTCCAAGCAATAACACTTCTGCATACAATTAACCGGGCAGTGGGTCTGCAACCCCACTGCCCGGAACTAATTTGTAAATGTGTAATGCAGACAACAGATAATTAGGAAAATAGAGTTGTCTCCTATTGGCAACTTTTATGAGTGTTATCAAGAATTAAACAAGTCATCCATGGTTACTTCACTATGAACAATCCCATGATGTTTTCCTTCTCCGAGTCCAAAAGTTGTTACAAATGTGTGTACAAGCGGCTTTTTATTCTTTGTCCTAAGGTCAAACAACCACATACGGTCACGTAGTTTTCTTTCATATTCTGCCGAAATATTGAACGCCTTTTGAGAGAATTTCATTTCGCATAAATGTATCATTCGGTCTGCCCTATCAATAATCATGTCTATCTGGGCTCCTGGCAAACCCTTCTCTTCGTCTGGAGAGCAGCGCCATGTCGATACTGAAGTAGCCATTCCTGAGATGCCTAGTGCATTCTTTATCTGCTGATGGTGTTCCATGCATATCAACTCGAAGGTGAGACCTTGCCAGGCGGATATGCTGCTTGAACCCAGATGGTGGGTCCACCATGCTTTGTCAAGAGAAAGATTTTTTTCGATAAACTTAAAATAAAAAAGGGTGTAAAAATCAATAAGCCTATAGATGGCTTCCTTTTTCTTGTTGCCGAATTGTGCTCTTTTGCCTATAAAGCTGCATTTCTCCAGATTACTGAGGATGCGTGTCAGGTTGGTGCCATTGAGGCCTAGTTTATCTCCGATCTCTTTTCTTGTAAGGCCTTTCTTGTGGGCGGAAAGCAACCTTACCACAGATATATATGTATCTGCCACTGGAAATACGGCGTTGTATAACTCCTCAAATTCCTTGGATAACGCGCCGTCCTCCTCATAGCAAAGTCGGTCAATATTTTTGGCGAGAGTTTCTCTCGGATCTAAAAGATTAAGATAAAACGGCACGCCCCCAGTTACCATATAGCATTGAAGCATTTCATATCTATCCCATGAGGTGCGGCGGTTCCTAAGATACTCTTCCGTCTCTCTTAGAGTGAAAGGGGCAAGATAAAATCGTCGGGTTATTCTGTTGTGTAGGCCGCCACGGTTTTTCAATAGCTTATCAACCATCCATGAGGTGGCAGAGCCTGTGGCCACGAGAACGATATTGTATTGTCCATTGGCCCAGCCATTCCAAAAATTTTCTAACGCAGCGACAAAATTGGATCGTTTAGAATCCATCCACGGCATTTCATCTATGAATACCACTTTTTTTCTTTCCGCCGGGAGAGTTTCAAGGTATTCCTCTAATGCGTCAAATGCCTCAAACCAGTCCTCAAACTCCCGATATTTCTTTTTAGAGTATTTCCTAAGAGCTTTTGAAAAACTGCGCAGTTGTTCCTTGGTGCGAAGATTGTGCCCTCCAACAAACTTAAAGTCAAACTTACCTTCAAAAAAACGGTCAACAAGAAAAGTCTTCCCTATTCTCCGCCTCCCACAGATGATCACGAATTCGGATGTGTCGGACTCCATGCATTTGGCAAGTTCCTCACATTCCCGTTGTCTAGCTATAAGATTCAATCCCATATTATCTAATTAAAGAATTCAAAGATAAATAAAGTCGGAGAAACCGCCAAATTATATGTCACGAAAAATAACTTTTTTAAATCTCAAAATACTTAAAAAAGTTGTTTTTGGAAAAATTTGAGACTATATTATTCTACGTACAAATACCTTAATAGTCGCTGTATCAGAACAATACGACTATATAGAATCACTCGCATAATTTTATTAAGAATTCAGAATAATCCGTTCCTTCACATCAACATAAGTTACACAACGAGATAATAGCCCGCGTGATGTATTATAGTGGCGTTATTGAACATTGGGGTCGGGGACTATCAATGATATTTGAAGAATGCAATCGTGCTGGGCTTCAGCAGCCAATAGTCACTGATGAAAGTGGTGTTGTCAGAGTTACTTTCATGCGCCCGAATTTATCCGATTACAGAAATGAGCCGATAAATGAGCCGATAAATGAGCCGATAAATGAGCCGATAAAATCAGACCTATATGCTGAAATTGAAAGAGAGCCCGCATCGCGTGATGCAGACTCTCTTAATTATATCCGCCGCACTAACGGCAGTGCAGATTATGTTATTTCGCAGAGGTGAAGACGACGTATTGCCAGGGAGCAAGCGTGGCGGGGAGTTCGGCGGCTTCGCCGGTGAAGTGGTTGGTCATTCCCTCTACTACCGGCGCTTCGGCTTTGTAGCTTACGGGGGCTTCTTCTCCCGACAAGTTGACGAGAACGACGACACGGTTCTTGCCGTTGTCGCGGACAAACGTCAGCAGATCCTCATCTGTGCCGCGCAGGAACTGCGTGTTCTTGATCGGCTCGCGTGCTCCAAGCGCCGTGTTGGCGTGCTTCAGCGAGTTCAGAGATTTGTAGAAGGCGGTGAATTCATTCTGCTGGTAGTCCGGCTGGATCGGATCCTGCTCGAAAAACTCAAAAGCATGGTTGAAACCGACTTCCTGGCCAGTGTACATCATCGGCATACCGGGCAGCGTATAGCTCAGGACGGCAAACGCACCGGTGGCCGGGCCGAAACGATCGAACTCTGTGCCCTCCCATGAATTGAGGTCATGGTTGGTGATCATATTCATGTGGACGCTCCCTTCCGGGAATTCCTTCTGCTGCTTATAAATGAGCGCGGGGATATCTCCGGCAGTCATCTTCGGCCGCTTCTCCCCTTTCTCCTCTGCATAGCCGTTGACACCCTTCGTCAAAGCGATGGCATTGAAGACATCCTTCATCGGCCAGGCATAATCAGCATCGAAGGCCTTCACAAGCAACTCGGGCTTCGAAGACTCGGCCAACATGAACACAGGCTTAAGCTCCTGCAGGGCGGGACGCGCCTCCTCCCAGAAATCAGTCTGAACCTCTCCGGCAACGTCACAACGATAGCCATCGATATCAGCCTCCTTGATCCAGAAACGAAGCGCATCGATCATAGCCTTGCGCGTCTCGGGATTCGTATAGTCAAGTTTATAGACGTCTGTCCAATCGTAGGGACCATACATCTTCCCTTCCTCGTTAAGGGCGTAATAATCGGGATGCTCAGTGACCCAGGCGTTGTCTGCGCCCGTATGGTTGCAGACCTCGTCGAGGATGACCTTCATACCGTGATGATGGGCCGTGCGGACAAACTCCTTCAGATCCTCCATCGTGCCGAACTCCGGATTCACAGCCTTATAGTCCTTGACAGCATAATAGCTGCCGAGAGTGCCTTTACGTTCAGCCTCGCTGATCGGATGAATCGGCATGAGCCAGATGATGTCGACGCCGAGATCCTTCAGGCGGGGCAGCTCGCGCTGCAGACCCTTGAAATCGCGGGTCTTCGTACCCTGACGCAGATTGGCTTCATAGATAACGGCATTGTCCATCCAGTCGGGAGCGGGCGAAGCTGCCTTGCGCTGAGCTGTGGCAGGCAGTGTGAGCGCCATAAGCGCAGCCGCAGCTACAAATTTTCCAAGTTTTTTCATATCAATTAGATTACAA
>CAYZQA010000003.1:48719-82867 GCA_964480745.1 uncultured Sangeribacter sp.
AAGCGCAGCCGCAGCTACAAATTTTCCAAGTTTTTTCATATCAATTAGATTACAACGTTAACAATTCTTCCGGGAACGACAATCACCTTCTTCGGCGTCTTGCCATCGAGCCATTTGGCAGAATTCGGATCGCCAAGGGCTATCTTCTCGACCTCCTGAGGCGAAGCGCCGGCAGGAGCCTCGACAGTATAACGCGTCTTGCCGTTGAAGCTGACAGGGTATTTGACACTGTCCTCAGCCAAAGCCGATTCATCATAGGCCGGCCATTCCGAATCCACGACACTTCCCTCGTGACCGAGCTGATGCCAGAATTCCTCGGCAAGGTGAGGAGCAAAGGGAGCGAGAAGGCGCGTGATGATATCCATCGCTTCGCGGTTGGTCGATTTCAGCGCAGACAACTCATTGACAGCGATCATGAAGGCGGCGACAGACGTATTGAAGGAGAATGACTCTATGTCGGAAGTCACTTTCTTAATCAGCTTATGGACAGTCTTCTTCTCTTCCTTGGTCATCGGCTTGTCGGAGGCAAGGTCGGCCTTCGAGAAGAGTCCGACAAGCTTCTTGAGGAAGCGGTTGACGCCATCGATTCCGTTCGTATCCCACGGCTTAGACTGCTCAACCGGGCCGAGGAACATCTCATAAAGGCGCAGCGTATCCGCGCCATAACGCTCCACAATATCATCCGGATTGACGACGTTGAACATTGACTTCGACATTTTCTCGACGGCATAGCCGCAGACATACTTCCCATCCTCAAGGATAAATTCAGCGTCAGCAAATTCGGGACGCCATTTGCGGAAGGCTTCCATGTCGAGTTGGTCGTTGCTGACCAGAGATATGTCGACGCGGATCGGGGTCGTGTCGTATTCCTTGCGCAGGCCGTGGCTGACGAACGTATTCGTTCCTTTGATACGGTAGACAAAATTGCTTCGTCCCTGGATCATTCCCTGGTTGACAAGCTTGCGGAACGGCTCATCCTCGACAATCAGGCCGAGGTCGTAAAGGAATTTGTTCCAGAAGCGGGAATAGATGAGATGGCCCGTGGCATGTTCCGCGCCGCCGACATAGAGGTCGACATTCCGCCAGTAGGCGTTGGCCTCGGGGCTGACAAGAGCCTTGTCATTGCGAGGGTCCATATAACGGAGATAATATGCCGAGCTGCCGGCGAAACCGGGCATCGTGCATACTTCGAGGGGATAGCCTTCGGCCGTTGTCCATCCTTCGGCGCGCCCCAAGGGGGGCTGGCCATCCTCTGTCGGCAGATAGCTCGACACGGGGGGAAGCTGCAACGGGAGATCCTTTTCATCCAACAGATAGGCGACGCCATCCTTGTAATATACGGGGAAGGGCTCGCCCCAATAACGCTGGCGCGAGAAGATCGCGTCGCGGAGGCGGTAGTTGGTCTTTACGCGCCCGATTCCCTCGGCGGCGATAAATTCTTTTGTTTTGGCTATCGCATCCTTCACTTCGAGGCCGTTCAGGTCGAGCTTCGGACCTTTGGAGTTGATCATCTTCCCTTCCTTCGCATCGAAGCTCTGCTCCGAGACATCGGCCCCCTCGATAAGAGGAATGATCGGAAGGTTGAAATGACGCGCGAAGGCGTAGTCGCGTGAGTCGTGGGCCGGGACGGCCATGATGGCGCCTGTGCCATATCCGGCAAGGACGTAATCGCTGACCCAGATCGGTATTTCCTGACCCGTCAGCGGATTTATGGCGTAGCTGCCGGTGAAGACTCCCGACACTTTCTTTTCTATCTGGCGTTCGCGCTCGGTCTTATGCTTGACTTCTTCAAGATAGGCCTCTACGGCTTCTTTCTGCTCAGGAGTGGTAAGCAGCGGGACATATTTGGATTCCGGGGCGAGCACCATGAACGTCACGCCAAAGACGGTGTCGGCGCGGGTCGTGAAAATCTCAAGGCTGAAATCTTTTCCGGCTACCGGGAAGAGCATTTCCGCTCCTTCCGAGCGGCCGATCCAGTTGCGCTGGGTTTCTTTCAGGGAATCGCTCCATTCGAGGCGGTCGAGCCCTTCGAGAAGACGGGGGGCGTAGGCCGACACGCGCAGGCACCATTGGTTCATCAATTTCTGTTCGACAGGATGGCCGCCGCGCACGGAGAGGCCTTCGCTGACCTCATCGTTGGCAAGGACCGTGCCGAGAGCCGGGCACCAGTTGACCATCGTCTCCCCCTGATAGGCGACACGATAGTTCATCAGAACTTCGCGCTGGCGCTTCTCATCCATGGAGTTCCATTCCTCGGCCGTGAAGGTCATCGGCTTCGAGCAGGCGGCCGAAACCCCTTCCGTGCCGTTCGTTGCGAAGGCCTCGATGAGTTCAGAGATCGGGCGAGTCTTGCCGGAGGCCGTGTCGAACCAGGAGTTGAACATCTGCATGAACGCCCACTGCGTCCATTTGTAATATTCCGGGTCGCACGTCCGTATCTCCCTGTCCCAATCGAAGGAGAATCCTATCTTGTCGAGCTGGCTTCGATAGCGAGCCACATTTTCGTTGGTTGTCTTCTCGGGATGCTGCCCGGTCTGGATGGCATATTGCTCAGCCGGCAGACCGTAGGCGTCATAGCCCATCGGATGGAGGACATTATAGCCGTTCTGACGCTTGTAGCGCGCGTAAATGTCGCTGGCGATGTATCCGAGCGGGTGGCCGACATGAAGGCCGGCTCCGGAGGGATAGGGGAACATGTCGAGGACATAGAATTTCGGGCGCGTCGCGTCTTCCTTTACCTTATAGATCTTGTTGTCGCGCCAGGATTGCTGCCAGCGCGTCTCAATGTCGCGATGATTGTATTCCATAATGGGCAAAATTAATGATTTTTCCCCAATTAATTACCATCTTCCCCGAACAGTTTTCCCCTTTCCCCGCGTTATAGTAGAAGAGACGCAGTTCGGAATCCGCTTCCGGACTTTCCGACTATAGACTATCTGGCTTCACTATATGGCTTCAATTGCTACAGACGCATCCGACAAACGGCTGCAGGAGCTCGGCTCCGCGCCTATTGCCAAACTTCTCCTGAAATATAGCCTCCCCGCCGTGGTCGGCACGGTGGTGAGCGCTGTATACAATATCATCGACTCGATCGTGATCGGCCATGCGATCGACGATCCCAATGTTGTGGCCGGTATCGCGGTGACGTTCCCGGTCATGAACCTTACGACGGCGCTCGGGATGCTGATCGGAGCCGGAGCTGCCACAAGGGTTTCCATCGTCTTAGGACAGAAAGACCAGCGGGCGGCTGAGCTTATCCTCGGAAACTGCGTCCAGCTGACAATCATCATCGGAGTCATTTACGCCTCGATCTTTGCCATCTTCATGGATCCGATCCTGAAGATGTTCGGAGCCTCGGCCAATACGCTCCCATACGCCAGGGAGTTTATGCTCTGGGTGCTCCCGGGGTCGGTGCTGATGAACCTGACCTTTTCCTACAACAATGTTATGCGCGCCTCGGGTTACCCTTCCAAGGCGATGTATACCAATATGATTGGGGCCGTGATCAATTGTATCCTCGCTCCCCTTTTCCTTTTCGGTTTCAAGTGGGGCATCCGGGGAGCTGCAATTGCCACGGATATCTCGATGACAATCACTGCCATATGGGTGATGAGCCATTTCTTCAACAAGAAGAATACGCTCCATTTCGTCCGGGGCACGTTCAAGTTCAACTGGCCCATCATCCGGGGCGTCCTTTATATCGGCATGGCGCCGTTCCTTATCAATGTGGCCGGTTCGGCAATCAATGCCATTCTGAACAATTCACTTCTGCGCTACGGCGGCGACAATGCCATTGCCGCCATTGTGGTCTTCAACAGATATGTGACGGTCTTCACGTTCATCATCATCGGTATCTGCCAGGGTATGCAGCCGATTTTGGGATATAATTACGGTTCGGGGCGTTACAAGCGTCTGTTTCGGACATTCACGTATGCGGCCGTGGCGGGAGTCATCATTTCCTCTATCGGAAGCATAATCGGCGCGTTATTCCCGCGCCAGATAGCATCGATGTTCATGCAGGATCCGGTCCAGATAGAAGCTGCCGTGAACTGTCTCCATATCACCACCCTGACGTTCTGGATGGTAGGTTTCCAGATAGTCTCGACCAATTTCTTCCAGGCTCTCGGAATGGCGGGGAAGGCCGTGTTCCTCTCGCTTACGCGTCAGATAATCTGCATGATACCGCTGTTGTTCATCTTGCCCCCGCTGTTCCAGCTTAACGGAGTCTGGAGTTGCTTCCCGATCAGCGACTTCGTGGCTACGGTTGTTTCTTCTATAATGTTGATTGTCCAGATGAAGAAGATCCGACGGGAAGCGAAAGCCAACCCCGAAATGACAGACACCCAGATCGAACACGCCCTGTAATCTCCTTTAACAAAATCAGCCTGAACATTAGAGAGTTTTCTCAATGTTCAGGAATTTTTTGTAACTTTGCAGCGAACTTCGGGGTTTTCTTTAACCCACCTAACATTTTCATCTTATGAAAAAACTTTTCTTTGCAGCCTTTGCTATGGCTGCCGCTTTTTCAGCTTCAGCCCAGATGTCTTCGCAGGCCACGGCTGATTCCATCTCCGCCCTCAGCGAGGAAGTCGCTGCCCTCCGTCAGGATTACGCAAACCTGAAGGCTGAATCCGACCAGATCGCCAAAGAGGTCAAGAACGACAAACTCTGGAAGCGCAATTCTTTCGCCCGCATCGGTTACGCTGCGACCACTTCCAAGTTCACCCCCAACGGCATTAACGAGACCTTCAAGCAGGGCAACCGCGGAGGGGTCTCTTTACAGATGGGTCACACCTATCTCTTCCCCAAGCAGCCGATCGCAAATTTGCTCAAAATCGGTATCGATGCCATCTGGTGTGATTTCACTTACGGCACGCTGAAGAACAACGGCTATTCCTACGGCTCTATTGACTGGGATTTTGATCCGGACGATTATGACATCGACGGTGAGGATTGGGACATCGATATGGAGGATTACCTGAAGATGAAACCTACCTTCCTTACTGTAGGCGTCGGCTTCGGCCCCAATATCACGGTCACTCCGCTCTATATGCTTAACAATGCAGGGCGCGACCTTAAGATCAGCCTTTATGGCCACTATCGTCCCTCTCTGGGCGCATACATGGTCAGCGAGGATGGCGACCTTGAGGCTGCTTGGGCTTACACCGGCATGTGGGCATTCGGCGGCTCGATCAACTGGCGCATGATCGGTATCGGTGTCGAAGGCAACTGGGGCAGCGGCAAGTTCAAATCGCTCGTCGATTCCTTCGATGACGAAACTGTTTTGGAAACCTCCGACCGCAGCGGAAAACGTTCCTTCTCCGCCTGCCGCGTCTACATCTCCTTCAATTTCTAATCCGACATTCCTCAACAAACCAACATAAAAGTGCCGCGCGTTTCCAGACGCGCGGCACTTTTTTCTGCCTTCTCCTCACTTTCTTCTATGCCATAGTAGGGACGCGATACATCGAGTCCCGGAGGGACTCCACCACGGTTAGCCGAGGGCCCTTGCGGCCTTCGGTGGACGCGATATATCGCGTCCACGAGTCCCAGAGGGACTCCACCACGGTTAGCCGAGGGCCCTTGCGGCCTTCGGAGGGACGCGATAAATCGCGTCCACGTCACAATATCAACATCCATACCGGAATGAATGTTTAATAGAAAAAGCAAGCAGCTATGAAGGAGACACCGATTGAGAAAGTTCCGGAGGCATGGACCGCGATTGTGGATGGCAGAGTCCGGATCGAGGAAGGGAGCAACGAAAACGCCGGGAAGGCTGTCGTCAGTTCCTCTAACGGAGAGAAAGAATATATTGTTACTTGGCGAGATAACGGAAAAATCTTCACCTCGACTGACCCTGCCACTTTCTGGCAGGGTTACGCCGGCTATCCTGTCTTAGCTGTCATGATGACGATCGGCAAACTGACTTATGACCGGAACTTGGCGCAGCGGTTTGAAGGAGTGGAATGGAAAACGGTCAACACCAAATTCCGCAACAACTACGCCAAGGCCCTCCAACATGTGGAGGAAGAAAGAGGCATAGACCCCGACACCGTGGCGACCGCCGCAGGCAAAGTCCTCGCCCAACTCAAAGCCCTCGACCTCACTCTCAAACGAAAATAAAAATCAGCACGCCGGGGAGCGTGCTGATTTCGTTGGATTGGCAGCGGATTTTTTGAATCCTCCGTCGGATATGTTACGAATTATGGATTAGCGGATCACAACCTTGGTTGCTTTGCCGGCCATCTTGACGATATAGACTCCGGCGGGGAGGTTAAGGCCGTCTACGCGGCTGCCGTTTACAGAATAGATATCAGCATGGCCGTCGGCGATGATGTTTTTGCCTTCTACGCGGAATGCCATCTCACTTGCCTTGACCGTTTCAACTCCGGTAAGCGACTCGATCTTGAAGGCCGGAGCAAGGGTCTGAACCTGAGTGTTGCCTGCCTCATCCGTGAGAGTGAAGCGGAGGTTGAACCAACCGGTATCCGACATTTTCTCGATGCCTTCCGTTGCGCAGGTGAAGATGTGGCCGAGACCGGAATTGACAAACTGCTCAGGAAGAGCCTTGACTTCGAGGGAAGCGTAGTCTTCTGTTCCGTATGGAGCAAATTCAACCTTAACTTCCACATCCTTAACGGAGCATTCTGAATTGCCATAGACAGGATCCATCTCCACCTCATAATCGGCGGCTGCGAAATTGATCACACCGTCAGCAGGCGTTGCGAAACGGTCAGTGATCTTGCCTTCCTTGTTTCTCATCTGAAGGAAACGCATCGTCGGCGCATCAGCCTCCGTATTCGAGGGATGATATTTCAACTCGGTGATATTCGAACCGGCAAGACCGTCGACATCGATGTTCGTGTTCTCGAATCTCCAGACCATCTCATCGGTGAAAGCCGGATTATAAGGATAGAAGTTCATCAACTCAAACTGAAGGAACTGGATACAGGGATTCTCAAACTGTGTCTCACCCCCGTGGGTAACAACATATTTGGCCAGCTGGATATCGGAGAGACGGTTGCCACCGAAACGATCCTGATAAGAGCACATTATCGGAAGATTCCACTTAGCCGAAGTTTCGCCCATCAACGCGGCGAAATCAACCGTGGTAAGGGAAAGGACAGGCACGGAATTGCCATATACGCCATCCATTTCAGAAGGCTGGTAGGAGAATAGAGGATGACCCGGAGCCAAGGGATGCGATTTGCCGTCCATCTTGTCAAGATAGAAAGCTGCCGTTGCGCCTCCGTCGAGGGTGACGATTTCCCCACCGGCAACCACACACTGCAATTTGCCATCCGAAACTGAAATCGGAGCTGCAAGAATAGCGCACTCCATGTCAGCACCCATGACCTCCGTTGTTCCTTCTTTCTTGAAATAAGTCACATAAGGGGAGAGGGTCTGGCCGCAGAGAGTAGCGATATACCGACGGGGACCATCCTCGGCCGAACATGTACGGGAAGGAATTGTGTAGCTCGTGTTGGGAATCATGCCGTTGATCAGGTAAAGCGAAACCATTCCCTGGGCATATTTCGTATTGATACGGCCATCTTTAGTTCCGGCAGTATGCTTGAAGCCCAACTCATAAAGAGTGAAGTCGGAAGACGTCACATTAATCTCCTTGGCTTCCGAAGCCTTGGTTTCGGCATAAATGCTGAAGTCAATGCTGGCAGCAACCGGAACGCGGGTCTGGCAGACAGACCATTTCTCGCTTACGGGAGAGATCAGCAAATCTGTGGCAGTCTCAGCGCTCTGGCCGTTCCATAGGCGGAAGGAAGGGGAAAGGTCGATTCCCCATACATTTCCGTCTTCACGGACAAGCATGTTGCGGACAAAAAGCTGGTAACAGTTCCAGCTGTTCTCATCTTTATTGTATGTAGGAACGCCCTCATCGTCGAAGGAGAGAATTTCAGGAAGGAGCAACTCTGAACCATCGGGCATAGTCTGGCGGAAGGAGATACGGTTGATTGCATCGGCAGCCGACATGTCGATGTCAGTCTGAGCCCCGACTGCGACATTCTCCTTTACGACAAATGCCAGGACAGGATCTGTCAGACCTTCAAGAGATTCATCGATATTTTCAAAAACTGTAACGAAGTCGTATGTGCCCTCGGGGAGATCAAGCACAAGCTCGTTGATGTCGAAATCCGGCATCAGTTCGCACTCGTACAGTTTCCCTTCTTCAGACATCGCAAATGCAGCGAAGGCTGCGTAGGGGCAGGTCGAAGGAGTGACATCGTTGAATTTAACAGAATAGGTCTCGCCTGGTTCGGCAGCCACCTTATTGTTACGAACTGCTACCGGAAGGCTAAGGCCCATTTTCTGGATCTGAGCGGGCGTTAGGAATTGAACCGTTTCCTCCAAAGGCTTGTCAAGAGGGAGAACCAGGTCGGCATGTCCCCTGAAATTCGGAGCTGCCGGATAGACAGATGTGGCGAACAACACCGACATTCCCATTAGTAAAGATTTCTTCATATTCTGATGTAGGTCCGCTGTGCCGGGCGGTGAAAGTTAATATTGAGTCCCCGGATGGCACCGTCGAGGGGACTCCCGGTTGTCCGATAGCAAATTTATCCCTCTCCGGGTATGCCACCAAACTTTTTTACGCGTATAATTTACCGAACAGAAAAAATAGGTAGAGCAAGTAAATACCTATATTTTTAGAAATGCCACAATTTTAATCAGTTATCCACGTTATCAAAGTAACTCCATAACCTCGCATAGGTAACGAATTTCCATGAAACGGCATATCTTTTCCCAGATATTTTTTCTCATTGCATTAGCAGCAGCGTTCCTTTCGTCGTCGCTCTCGGCCGCTCCCACAAGCGCCGCCTCCTTCCCGAGGGAAATCAAACGCGATTTTTTCCTTGAAAGGGCAAGGGATGTGAATCAACCTTATAATATACGTATCTCAGCCTACGATAGTATTCCGGAAGTTGAAAAAGATACGCGCCTCGCGATCGAGAAAGGGCTTCTCCTGGAGGACGCAGGCCTTTATGCGAATGCCCTCCGGCTCTATGAACAGCATGAATATAATGTGACCCCGGATTCGCTCCCCCTCTATCTAAAACTACAACTGAGACGCGCAACAGCGGAATTTTTTACAGGCAATCTCAATGAGACCATTCGTCGTTGCCGGATGATCACCGATACCCGCAAACCCGATTCCCTACTCTATAACAGCATTGATGCCGAGCGACTCATGGCTCATCTTTTCATGGATGGCGAGAATCTTGACATTCCGAAGCGACATCTTGAGAGAGCCCTGAAACTATATGAGAAGTTTGAGAAAAGTTCTGCGCCCAAAAGCCTCAAGGAACTGACATTAGGGAAGATCCATTACAGTCTCTCATCGCAAGCGCTCGGGGAGCGCGATTTTGCCCGCGCTTTCGACGAGGTCAAGAAGATGCGCGATCTGCTACGCCCTTATTGGCCTGACACCCACACCAACGTCAATATCGCCGTTATCTACCATATTCAGGGGGAGCTTAACATGGCGGAAAAATTCTACCGCGAGACACTCGCTTCGAGCGACCGCCAACTCAATTTCTTCACATCCCTCAACAATTTTCTTGAACTGCTTCTGAGCCAGGACCGCATCCCGGAGGCTCTGGACATTATCGAGCGTTACAAAGATGACCTTCAACAATTGAAAGACCCTGATATTTTAGCTTCGTTCCATGATCTGAAATACCGTCTATTTCTCGCCACCGGAGATTCGACAATGGCTTTGAAGCAGTTAGGCGAAAACTTCGATGAGCTGAATGAGCTCAAGCAGCGAACTTCTCAACTCTACCTTGGAGCCCTTGCCGAGAAATATGAAGGGGAAACGACTGCGGATGGCGGCAAATTGAGGTCTGACAACCGGCGCCTCTCTGTGGCGCTCTGGATTGCAGGGACCGCCCTGCTCCTGCTGATCGGCGGCGTTGCCTTTTATATCAGTAGATGTCGCAAACTTAAAAAGAAGTGCGAGTCAGCAGAGCAACGCCTCCTATCGCTGGAAGACAACATGCTTGCGGAGAAAAAACGCTCGGAAGGGTCGGACGACAAAATCAATCGTCAGATGCTGGAAATGACCCTCCACATGACGCAGCTGACCACGGCTCTCAATCATATCGAGGCCATTGCGAATCGGGAGGGGGAACAGGGACCTGAAATGGTGGGGGCCATCCGCAACGAATTGGAGAAACTTTCGCGCGGAGACCACGTCTGGGACATGTTCATGATTTATTTTGAGCAGGTCAACCAGCGTTTCTTTGAAACGCTTTTCCGCATTTGCCCGACCTTGACCAAGACGGAGCTCAGGATGTGCGCCTTCATCCGCTCGGGGATGAACACCAAAGAAATTGCGTCCGCGACCAACCGGTCAATCCGGACTGTCGATTGCATCAAATACAATCTCCGCAAAAAACTCGACATTTCCGAGCCCACTGAAGACTTCCTCCGCAAAATCTCCGCCGAAACCTGATAATAAACGGTTAACCGGAAAAAACATCACAATCCCCGGATCAGATCCGATCAAGGACCTTACCCGGGGATTGCCACTCAACTGAACTTCGAGGTTAGTGTTAGACGAGTCTTAGTACACCCGCACGAAGCGCGTGTCGACATGACCGTATTCATCATAGACTATCAGTTCGTTGCCCGAAACCTCATAACCCATTTCTATCTCTTTTACATAAACGGGAATGTTGGAGGACGTCACATGCAGATTGAGCATTGAGTTATCTTTGGTCTTCCACGTTCCCTTGACCCATTCCTCACTCTCATCGTCCTCTTCATAGTTCATGGTGAATTTGCCGTTCTTCTCCAACAGGAGGGTTGAGGAATCGTCATATTTCTCTTGCCAGAGACCGACCAGTGCGGGGTCATGATCAGCCTCGTTTGCGGGGCTGTCATTATCGCTACATGCGCTCATCCCAAGCGTCATCACCACGGCCATCAACAGAAGGCCGACCATTCTGAATGTCTTTTTCATTTTGATATCATTATTGGGGGTTAAATTCTTTAGAAACAATAGCCGACTGTCACAGCGAAATTCGATGTATTGACATCTTCAGCAAACCGGATGAAATCCGTTCCGAAGCTGAGTCCGGCATAGAAGCAACTGTATTGGTAATTGGCGCCGATGTGCCATCCCATCTGAAATACGTTTGCATCCCAGGTATCCTTGTCAAAAAGACTGACTGTCTCCGAATAGCCACCAACACTTGCCTTCATTTTGGCAAGAGCATTAAGCTTGAAGTTGAGCCCGACATAGGGAGAGATCGACATTTTGTTGGCTGCGAAAGGGAATTTGTACGTGAAGTTCACTGGAATAGCAAAGGTCAGCTTGGTAAGGTTGACATCCGCTCCACCAATCTTGTCTCCGTAGAAGCCCATGTACATCTTGAGCCCTGTCTCGACATACATCGGAAGTTTTGGCGACACGGAAAAGCCATGTGTGTAGCTGAGGCCGAAACCGTTGAGGCTTTCGGAGTCGCCTCCACCGCTCATCATTTCAAGATCGTAGGATAGACCGGCGCGGTTGTATCCTTCGGCGTTAGCCGGAAGCGTCGTACCGAGAGCAAGCAGGCAAGCTGCCGTTGTTACAATCGTCTTTTTCATTCTTTGATGTTTTGGTTATACTGTGAGGTTTATAATTGACAATGCGCCTATTCGCTGTCATTCAGACATCAAAGATCCTTATTCCTGCATGGCAGGGGTCAATAAACAAAAAAAGCGCAGGATCTGAACTTGTTGCTCGTCCTACAACTGGAGGCTCTGACATTGCCCATTGGAGTGAACGAGCAACACAGAAGCCTACGCTGGTATAAATCGACAACCGACGCTGCTCTCCCGAACAACGCGACATATCAATACACATACCACGGGCATCTACTGTTGCTTCATTCCTGACTCCAATTGCGAAACTGTCAGATTTCCAGTTGCCAAGAATCAAGCGTCAAGTAAACGCTAATTATGTCTCGCGACCCTCCCTCAATCCCAATTCGGGGCTTCAGGGCCGAATCGCACCGCAAATGTAGTCATTTTTCCCTTTCAATCCAAATACACAATCACGACCATTAACATCTTACAAATCCTGCCGCTATAAATAAATAAAAAATTTATTATCTTTGCGATATGAAAGCAGGGGAGCAAGAAATCAAATATCCAATTGGAATCCAGAGTTTCCGGAAAATGATTATGGAGGGATATTTATATGTCGATAAGACACCCTTCGTCTACGATTTTATCCGGGATGGGGGATATTATTTCCTATCGCGACCGAGAAGGTTCGGGAAGAGCCTTCTCCTTTCCACTATTGAAGCATATTATCGGGGAGAGCGAGAACTGTTCCGCGGATTGGCCTTGGAAAATCTGGTCCATGAATGGGAAACTCTGCCCGTGCTTCATCTGGATCTGAACAATGGCTCATATGAAGATGAACAAGGACTGCTTGAAAAACTCGACTTTCAACTTTCAGAATGGGAAGAGGAATTCGGCATTTCTTATGATTCCTCCCGTTCGCTTTCCGCAAGCCTTCGATTCGGTTCCCTGATCAAAAAAATCCATGACAAAACCGGGAAGATGGTGGTTATTCTCGTAGATGAATACGACAAACCTCTCCTCAACACAATCCACCGGCCGGAACTCAGCGATTCTTTCCGGACGATCCTAAAGGCATTCTATTCCAATCTGAAAACAATGGATGTCTATATCCGACTGGCAGTCTTGACTGGGGTTGCACGTTTCAGCAAGGTTTCTATTTTTTCCGATCTCAACAATCTCCGAGACATTTCTTTTGAGGATCGCTACTCCGAGATCTGCGGGGTCACAAAGCGGGAATTGGAGAGGTATTTTCAGAGTGGAATAAGAGAACTTCAGCAAACCTATAACTTGGGGAACAATGATATTGAGGAACTGCTAAAGAAGAAATATGATGGCTATCATTTTTCTCGCCGTTCTTCTGACATTTACAATCCTTTTAGCCTCATGAATGTCTTTGCCAAAAGACATATTGGGAACTATTGGATTGAGAGCGGGACTCCAACCTATCTGGTCAATCTCCTCAGAATGATAGACCGCCCGTTCAGGGATGTCACCCCTGTAGAGGTGGAGACTGAATATCTTGAATCCGCCGGGATTATGGATTCAGATCCCATTATCGCTTTCTATCAATCCGGCTATCTTACTATTAAGGGATATGATCCTGATACATCTTCTTATATTCTTGATTATCCTAATGAAGAAGTAAAGGACGGGTTCCTGAAATTTCTTTTGAGATCATATATCCCAAAGATCAAGGCCGGATCTGGCTTCACTTTAGGAGATTTCATCCGCTTTGCCCGAGATGGCCAACCTCAGGAATTTATGAAGAGTCTCGAAAGTATGGTTGCCAGCGTGCCATATACTGAAAAGGGATCCGCCGAGAGTCATTTTCAGAATGTCATTTACCTCCTCTTCACGTTGCTCGGTTTTTCCGTAAGTATGGAAGAACGCACATCTGACGGAAGAATTGACCTCCGGGTGCAGACACCAGGTTACGTGTATATCTTTGAATTCAAAGTCGACAGCTCGGCCGAGATCGCACTTCGCCAGATCCGCGAAAAGAAATATTGGACGCCTTACGCCGCCAGCGGCAAAGAAATCTTCCTAATCGGCGCCAACTTCGACACCAAATCCCGCCGCCTCACAGACTACCTCATCGCAACCCCGGAATAGCCGCCATCGGTCCTATTATTCTTTACTGTAAAATCAGCCAATGATCGTTTTGGCAGTTATGCGGTTCCCTTAGACCCCGTCTAAAATTTTTTATTAATTTTGCGGTATCGAAAAAGGCCGTTTTTCGGCTTACATAATTTTTGTCTCACCGACATCAACTTTTTTGACCCACCGACAATAACTGTAGAAATGTCAACCAACACAGTCGACAATACCCGGAAGGTGACCACGCGACGCCTCGTCGAAATGAAAGCCCGCGGAGAGAAAATCTCCATGCTGACAGCTTACGACTATTCCTCCGCCAAAATCCTTGATGACGCCGGAATCGACGTCATCCTGGTCGGAGACTCCGCCTCTAATGTCATGGCCGGAAACGTCACCACCCTCCCCATCACCCTGGACCAGATGATATATCATGCCAAATCCGTCATGAAAGGCACCAAACGCGCCCTCGTCATCTGCGACATGCCCTTCGGAACTTACCAAGGAAATTCCAAGGAAGCCCTTTCCTCCGCTATCCGAATCATGAAGGAAAGCCACGCCGAAGCCGTCAAACTCGAAGGAGGCTCTGAAATAAGGGAATCCATCGAACGAATCCTTTCGGCCGGCATTCCCGTCATGGGCCATCTCGGCCTGACTCCCCAGAGCATCAACAAATTCGGCACCTATAATGTCCGTGCCCGCGAGAAAGAGGAAGCCGACAAACTCATTGCCGACGCCCATCTGCTCGAAGACCTTGGCTGCTTCGGAATTGTCTTGGAAAAGGTCCCGGCCGAACTCGCCGCCCGCGTCGCCTCCGAACTGACCATCCCCATCATAGGAATCGGGGCCGGAGGAGGCGTCGACGGCCAGGTCCTCGTCATGCATGACATGCTCGGTATCAACAAAGGCTTCTCCCCACGCTTCCTCCGCCGATATGCCGACCTCGCCGACATCATGCACAACGCCGTCGGGCAATATATCGAGGATGTCAAATCGGGCGATTTCCCTTCCGAAGCAGAAAGCTATTGATTAATCAATCTTGCTGTTGATTAATCAACTCCACCACTTCTTAATAATCAACTCTCCCATTTCATAATATGGAACGTAAAGTAAGAGTAAGATTCGCGCCGTCCCCTACGGGACCGCTGCACATCGGGGGCGTCCGCACAGCCCTCTATAATTACATTTTCGCCCGCAAAAACGGAGGCGACATGATTCTCCGCATCGAGGACACGGATTCCAACCGTTTCGTCCCCGGGGCCGAGGAATATATCAACGAGTCGCTCGCATGGCTCGGAATCAAGATTGACGAGGGTGTCCGCGAGGGAGGTCCTTTCGGTCCCTATAAGCAGAGCGAACGCCGCGACATCTATCGCGAGCACGTGAAGAAACTCCTCGACGCGGGAAAGGCCTATATAGCCTTCGATTCCGCCGAGACCCTGGCAGCCAAGCGCGAAGAGGCCGAGAAAGAGAAACGGACCTTCCAATATGACGCCTCGACGCGCATGGAAATGGAAAACTCCCTGACCCTTTCCCCCGAGGAAGTGCAGGCGCGAATTGACCGGGGCGACCAGTATGTTGTCCGCTTCCTTATCGAGCCGGGACGCGATGTTGTCGTCGACGACATGATCCGCGGGCGCGTGACAATCAATTCCTCCATTCTGGACGACAAGGTGCTTTACAAAAGTGCAGACGATCTGCCGACCTATCATCTCGCCAACATCGTCGACGACCATCTGATGGAAGTCTCCCATGTGATCCGTGGAGAGGAATGGCTTCCTTCCGCCCCGCTCCACGTTCTTCTCTATGAAGCGTTCGGGTGGACCGACACCATGCCTCGCTTTGTCCATCTCCCGCTTCTGCTGAAACCGGTCGGCAATGGCAAGCTATCCAAACGCGACGGCGACAAGCTCGGTTTCCCGGTCTTCCCCCTCGAATGGCATGACCCCAAGAGCGGCGAAATATCTTCCGGTTATCGCGAGAAGGGTTATCTCCCGGAGGCCGTGGTCAATTTCCTTGCCCTGCTCGGCTGGAATCCCGGTGATGATTCCGAGTTGATGGATATGGATGAACTCATTGAAAAATTCTCATTCGACCATTGCTCGAAGTCTGGCGCCAAGTTCGATTATAAGAAGGGGATGTGGTTCAACCATGAATATCTGATGAAGCGCCCCGACGAAGAACTCGCCGCGCTCTTCATGCCCGTTTTAGAGGAGAAGGGCGTGACCGGTTACTCGCCGGAATACGTAGCCCGTGCGGTCGGGATGGTCAAGGGGCGTGCCAACCTTATTCCCGACCTCTGGGAGCAGGGAGATTTCTTCTTCCGCGCTCCGGAGGAGTATGCCGAGAAGGATGTCCGCAAGCGTTGGAGCGCCGACACTCCCCGGATCATGGAAGAACTTATCGGCGTGCTTGAATCCCTCCCCGACATGACCTCGGCAGCTGCCGAGAAAGAGGTGCTCGGATGGATTGAGAGCAAGGGGTATCATCTCGGCAACGTGATGAACACCTTCCGCCTTGCGGTCGTCGGCGCATGCCGTGGGCCTCACATGTTCGACATCACGGAGCTTATGCCGCGCGAGGAAGTCATCCGCCGCATCCGCCGTGCAATCGAGACCATCCCCGTCCCCGAGGAAAAGAAAGACTGATCATCCAAATAAAAAATGGCAACCGCGCCCTGGTATTGACCGGGGCGCGGCGTTTTATTCTTCATGTTTATAGCGCATTAAAAATTTAGAACATGTCGTATTCGATGGAAGTGACTTGGAATTCGGTGCGGCGGTTGATCTGGTCGGCGGCTTCGCGGTCTTCCTCTTCCAAGGTCGCAATGAATTCTTCGTTGAGGACCGTCCCTTCCTCAAACTGAGGATATTCGCGGTTGATGCGCTTAGTGACTGTCTTCGGCACGCTCTCCCCGTATCCTTTCCATGTCAGACGGTCGGCAGCGATTCCAGCCCCAATCAGATAATCGACAACGCTCTTTGCCCGGCGCTCCGACAGTCCGATGTTATACTCCTCCGTGCCGACACGGTCGGTATGCGCCCCCATTTCAATCGTTACGTTCGGATTGTCGCGAAGCATCTGCGCCATCTCATCAAGCGCTTCCTTCGATTCCGGCCTTAATGTCGCCTTGTCAAAGTCGTAGAATATATTCTCAACAACCTGCGGCTTGTTGATTGCTGCCAATATGAAATCGACCCCATAATCGGCATCCTCTTCCTCGATGTCTGATTCAAACTCCTGTTTCACATTAAGATACCCTTTCGCTCCGGCCAACATCACATATTTTACGCCTCTTTCCAGCTTGAAGCGGAAAGAACCGTCGTCACGGGCCACTTCCTTCTGGTTCGAACCGTCATCGCCAACGATACGGATAATCGCGTTCGGAACCGGCTCTTCATCCTTGTCGAGCACCCATCCCGAAATCGTCACCTTGATCTCAGGCAGGACGAAGGAATAGATATGGTCATATCCCCGCGCATCCCCCCGGTTGGAACTAAAGAAGCCCGATTCCCCCTGGTCGAATGTTATCCCAAAATCGTCCCCGGGACTATTCATGGGCAAACCGAGATTGTCGATACTCCAGCGGTCACCGGTCGAATTGAGGCGCGCCTTGAAAAGGTCAAGCCCTCCGAAACCGGGATGACCATCGGAGGAGAAGTAAAGGAGCGAATCCGTGCGGACATAAGGGAACATCTCGTCGCCGGACGTATTGATCTGCTCCCCGAGGTTTTCGAGGCTACCGACGCGGTCTTTCAGATTGACGCGCCAGATATCCTTCCCGCCGTAGCCTCCCGGCATGTCGGAAGAGAAATAGAGGTATGTCCCGTCGGGAGAAACGGCGGGATGGCCGAAAGCCGAGAGCGTGTCGGCAGTAATCTCATATTTCTGGGGGGCGCTCCAAGTGGCGTCGCTGCGCCTGGATGTGTAAATCTCCACGGAAGTATCCGAATTTGGCGAGCGTCGGGCCATGGTCAGATACATCGTCTGCCCGTCGGGGGAAAAACTGACAATCCCCTCGTCATGCTCGCTGTTGAGCTCCCCTCCTGCAGGTTCGGGACGCTGCCAGTTTCCTTTCTCATCCTTACTCGAAAAGAAAATATCGCTCTTCTTCGTGCCGGTGATTTCCGACTTATTGTCGCCGGTTGCCTTTTCGTTGCTCGATGTGAAATAGATTGTGTTAAAAGTCTTGTCGAGATACATCGGGGCGAAATCCGAACGACGCGAATTGAAGAGTTTCGCCTGCTTCACCTGGTAACGCGTCCGTTTGTCTCCCTTGGCCGCTATAGCCTGACGGCAGCCGCGGATTCCTTCCTTGGTCAGCAGGTCGTCGGGCTCATATTCGAGGAATTGCTGGTAGGCATCGATCGCCGGCTGGTATTTACCCTCCATCTGAAGCGAACGGCCCAGCCAGAAATAGGCCATCGAATCCGGATATTCATATCGGATGGCATTCTGATAGGCAGCCGATGCGCGCGCAGCCATGTTGAGCTTCCGGTAGCATGTGGCAAGCTGGTAAGCCACTTCCCCACGCAATTCCCTGTCCTGACGGGGATTCAGCTTATTGTAGACAGCGCGGTAAGTCTTGGAGGCGTCAAAGTATTCGCCGCGATAGAATTGCTCATTTGCCGTCGAGAGCTTCGGCGTCTTGCATGCCGGCAGGAGGGCCAACAGCATAATCGCCATGACCACGCGGCAAAGCAGGAAGCATATTTTATTATTGGAGGGATTAGCGTGCATATAAAAACGTGCATATAAAAACAGGAGCGGTTTCTTTTGAAACTGCTCCTTTTATAACGCTATTCAGCAAATTGATATTGCCTATTTCTTCTTGCGGCGTTCGAGTCCGGCTTTCTCGGCGAGGCCCGCGGCGATGTTATCAAAGATTTCGTCGACTATGCCGCTGCCATTGACGGGGATATACTGTCCTTCGGCCGTGTAGTATTCCTTCAGCGGGAGGGTCTGCTGGTGGTAGACCTGCAGGCGGTTCTTGATTGTGTCGGGGGTGTCGTCAGCGCGCCCTGTTTCTTTTCCACGGTTGATCATTCGCTCCACGAGTTCATCCTCCGGCACTTCCAGGCCGATTACGGCATGGAGGTCGGAGCCACGTTTCCGGAGCAGCTTCTTCAATGCGTCTGCCTGGGCAACGGTTCGGGGGAAGCCGTCGAACACGACCCCCTTCTTCCCGGAGGCCTCTGCGTCGAGGACCTCATCCAGGATCTGGATCATCAGGTCGTCGGGAATCAGCTGTCCTCGGGAGATGAATTCATTGGCCGTGCGGCCCAATTCCGTTCCCCTGCGGATATGGTCACGGAGAAGTTCCCCCGTCGAGATATGATAGAGTCCGTATTCGTCGATAAGTTTCGCACTCTGTGTGCCTTTGCCGCTCCCGGGAGCGCCAAAGATTACTATATTTTTCATTTTTATGGTTCTTTTTCAGGGTAATCAGCCGGGGCCGATGCGGTCGCCTCCAGTTGGCTGCCTATAACCTTAGATTATGATTATTTCGTCCTCTCAATCCTCCCGGATGACATAGATATCCTTCAGATTCCGGACTTTCCCGTCAAGGTCGAGTCCATATCCGATAATGAACTTTGGAGGAATGGTGAAGGCCACATAGTCGGGCATGAAGCCTGTCTTGGAGCTTTCGGGCTTATGCAGGAGCGTCACGAAGCGGATCGAGCGCGGGCCGCGCTTCTTAAGGTCGGCAACCATCATAGAAGCCGTGAGGCCCGTGTCGACGATGTCTTCGATTATAACGACATCCCGGCCTTCGATATCCTCAGTCAGGCCCATAACTTCCTTCACCTTTCCCGAAGTCGAGGTCCCCTCATAACTTTTGTATCGGACGAAGTTGATGGTCGCGTCGTTGATGCCCACTTCCCGGATGAGGTCGGCAGCAAACATGAACGCGCCGTTCAGGACACACAGGAACAGGGGATTCTTCCCCTTAAGGTCGTTGCGCAATTCCTCGGCAACGCGGCTCACCTGCCGCCCGATCTCTTCACGCGTTATGTACGGCACAAATGTCAGGCCGTCGACTGTCACTTTGCTTTCCATCTTTATATATAGGCAATATTTCCTGCAAAGATAATACTTTTTTACCTTTTCAGGACGCCTTTCCCTACAAAAAATTTGATTGTACGCCTGCGATTTTTAACATTCGTTGGCATATTTAAGAATTTTATTTAACTTTGCCCCGACTCCCGGACTTAGTCGCCGTCCCTCAGGCCTCTTCCGGGCCTAATTTATCATATTATGACTCTACGCAGACTCCTTCCCCTCCTCTTCTGCTCCGCAGCTTTCATTTGCTGCCAGTCGGCACGCGCCGAGTGGAACGATTCGATCCGCTACCGGGGCGAAGTCGCCGCCTCGTTCGCCGGAGGCGACCATAACCCATTCTGGCTCTCCGCCGACAAACATGGCCTCTCGACGATCAACCGCAACAATGCCATGCTGCGTCTCGGGGCATTCCACGACCTTGACCATAACAAGCGCTTTTCCTGGGGCGCGGGAGTCGACCTCGCAGTCGCCGCCAATTATGAGCATCAGGTCTTTTTCCCCCAGCAGATTTTTGCAGAAGTGAAATATCGCTGTCTGAACGCTTTCATTGGAAAGAAGGAGATGCCCGACGAGGTTGTCAATTCCGACCTCTCTTCCGGAGCGTTGACCTATTCCGGGAATGCCCAGCCGATTCCGCAGGTCCGCGTAGGGATTTTCGATTATGCCGATTTCTGGGGCTGCAACGGATGGTTCGCCATCAAGGGCCATATCGCCTACGGAGCCTTCACGGATGCCTGCTGGATCAAGGATTGGATCTCGGAGGATGCGCGCGACCAATATACGCTCGACAATCTCTATTGCTCCCGCGCGATCTATTTCCGCGGAGGCGACGAACGGAAATTCCCGCTCACGGGCGAACTCGGCCTGGAAATGGCCACCGTCTTCGCCGGGACGTCCTATAAGAGGGTCCAGAAGACCATCGACGGCGAGACAGTTTGGGTCACGGAATCGCATAAACATCCCTCCTACCTGAAAGCATGGCTGAAGGCCCTCATCCCCATGGGCGGCGGAAAAGACACAAGCTGGGGCGAACAGAACAACGTTGAGGGCAATTACCTCGGCAACTGGAGCATGGCCCTGAAATGGAACGACCCGAGCGGATGGATGGTGCGCCTCTATTACCAGCATTTCTTTGAAGACCATTCCATGCTCTTCTTCGATTATCCCTGGAAGGATGGACTCTATGGAATCGAGGGGCGTCTCCCCAAGAACCCGTTCGTGTCGGAAATTGCATACGAGCTTCTTTACACGAAGGACCAGGCGGGGCCGGTCTACTGGGACCACACTCCCTCGCTTGATGTCCAGATCTCGGAGCGCGACAGCTATTACAACCATTATATCTACAACGGCTGGCAGAATTTCGGGATGGGTATCGGCAACCCGCTGATCATTTCCCCGATCTACAATAACCCCCACAATATGTTCTTCAATTGCAACCGGATCATTGCCCATCATCTCGGTTTCAAGGGGAGCCCGACGCAACAGATAGACTACCGGATCAAGGCCACCTATACCGAAGGCTGGGGAACATACGCCTATCCTTACCGCAACATCAAGAACAATTTCAGCCTTCTGGCCGAGGTGAAATGGCATCCCGGACGTCTCAAGGGTTGGGAGGGGTCGCTCTCGTTCGGCATGGATGCCGGTTCGCTGATCGGCCATTCCTACGGCGCCGCCATTTCCATTTCCAAGACCGGCTGGCTCTTCGCCCCAAAAAAGAAATAACCCCCAAGATGACGAGATGATGAAAACGACATATCAGAACTGTTTCCGCTCCCTCGGCCTGCTTTTGTTTGCTGTGGCGATGCTCCTTGTCCTGCTTGCCTCCTCTTCCTGCCGCCGCTGGTCTCATCACGGTGACATCGACGGCCATTGGCAGATCACGCAGATCGAACTCCTCGATGCCGACGGGCAGGTTGTGGAAACGCAGAAACCCCACGACCTCTATATCGCCATCAATCTGGAGCTTCTCCAGCTTTATGAAAACAATGAGGTCTGCACGGCCCGGATGTATGTCCATGGGGATGTGCTTGACGTCGATTTCTCCGGCATTAAGGATGTCGGCGGCCGTCCCAATCCCAAGGCCCTGCGAATCAAATGCGGCTTCCTGGAGGAGCATGACAACTATACGGTCGAGACAGCCAATTGCGAGCGGCTCGTGCTCCGCGGTTCCGGGTCTGTGATTTCGGCCCGTCGCTGGTAATTGTTGTTCCTAACACTTTCCCCGATGAATTTACGTATTCGCTCCGCGTCCAATCTTCTCGTCGCTTTCCTGATGGCGGCCTTATGTCTCCCGGCGTTTACGCTGCGGAGCGCCTCCCCGGCTTCCTCTGCTCCCCTCCCTCTGCCGGAGAAGTATGACGGCTCGATGATGATCTATGATTTCGAGGCGTGCGACCCCGTGCCGCAATGGCCTGATTCGCTGCGCCCCGTCTATGTCGGCTATGTCGCGCGCCATGGAGCCCGTTTCCTTTCATCAGCAAAGAAGGTGAGCCGGCTGCAGAAGGCGCTTTATGAGGCCTCAACCTCCGGAAAAATCACGCCCGAGGGAAAGGAGTTTATCGATTTGATCGACCGCGTAACAGACGTGACCGACAATCATTGGGGAGCATTGTCCCCGGTCGGCGTGGAGGAGGAAATCCGTTTGGCCGGGACATTGACAAAGATTTTCCCCGAGATTGGAAACAGCAATGTGCGGCTCTCTACGGTCTCTACGTTCGTGCCCCGGGCGGTGATGACAATGTATGAGTTCAACCATCGGCTCGTCGAGCTTAACCGCCGAGTGGAGATCACGGCTGCCGAAGGGGCACAGTTCTCGCCGCTTCTCTATTGTTTCGAGGCAGATTCAGCTTACCGTGTTTTCCGCAGCAATGAAGGCCCCTGGAAGGCACTTTATGATAAATGTGTCGCGGAGATAGTTCCGACCGGACCCGCGCGACGTCTTTTGGGAGAGTTTGCTTCCAACGACAAGAAGCGACTGCGCGACCTGACGATGGACATTTACGACATCATCCAGTCGAACCGGGCGGCAGGCATCCCTCAGCCGACAACGCGCTGGATGACCGAGGAAGAATACAGACTCTGCTGGATCGCCGACAATTATGTCCATTATCTGCGCAACACGGTCAATCCCCTTTCCTCCGTGGCGGGCCAGGCCACTTCGACCCTCGTTAAAGAACTATGCCGCAATGCGGAGCGGGCCCTCGCCGATACGCTCGGGAAAGGCGTGAAGTTTGACGGCTATTTCGGCCATGCCGAGACCTTGATGCCCTTGTTGAGCGCGTTGAGGATTCCCGGATGCCACGCCATGTCGCTCGATTGGAATGAAGTTGCCCGCGTTTGGAAGGTCGAGGAGGTTGTCCCTCTCGCGGCCAATTTCATGGTCATCCTCCTGCGCGGAGAGTCGGGCAAGATCTATGCCCGCGTGCGGCTCAACGGCCGTGACGTAGCCCCCATCCCCGGGGAGGGCCTCCTCATCGGCTGGAACGAACTTTCCTCATTCTGGCTGTCAACCCTGAAGGAATATTAAGCGTTATCAAGTTAGAAAGATGGTTTTTCAGTCAAATTTGGTTCTGGAAGGCTTCTTTGATTCTAATTGATAACTCTTAAAATTCTTCTCCTATGGAAAACACGAACAATAATGAAGCCGCCCTGCTTGCAAAGGCAAAGGAGCAACTGGGCCTCGATATGGAACAGCGCGAATTAGGCGCTATAATCTGGAATCTTGCAACTGCCGGATTCCATTATCTGCCCGAACTTACGGTGACGGATAAGGATGGCAAGCCGGAAGTTGTCCGCGTGACAGGCCTCCGCTATGCCGACGGGACACTCTATGCTATCCGCGAAGGCCTCGAAGCGGCCGACATCAGCAATTATTATACTCCCGAAGTCGATGTGCCTCCCGTTGTGGTGACACTGACTCCCAGTGGCGCCCGCGAGTCGCTGGGCAATCCCGAGGGGAAGGCCGGTTACTATACCGTTGGCACCACTCAGGAATGGCTCGCCATAGCCGATTGCTATTTCGAGGCCCTCAACGAGGAATAACCCTCTCCGGAGGAAAATGTTAAAAAGCGGGCCGGGGCGAACAAATCTACCCTCCGCGAGGTTTAAGAGATAAAGAAAGCCGATTCCACTTCTTAAAGATTCCAATAACGCTTCTTTAGACATAAGTCGCTTTCTTCCAATAAAAAAATCCAGTCATCAGGCAGGGGCGAGTGCACGCTGATTCTTTGCGGATGCCAAGCCGACCTGACGAGAGCACGCCGGCCACGGATGCCAAGGTTCCCTTGAACGAGTGCACGCGGCCCGACGGATGCCAAGCCAAAATGAGCGAGTGCACGCGAGTCTCCTCGCCGCGGATGCCAAGCCCTGCATACTGACTGACGAGTAAAAGACATCACCTTTTCGTAACCTTGATGGAGCGGGGGCAACGGCAATCTGCCGGAGTTCCCGCTTTCGGTGTCCCCACATGGCGGCGCGGTCTGATTTTTTTGCTAACTTTGCAACATGGCAGAAGATTTTGATATCCGGGAGGGACAATTTCGCCCCGATGGCCCGGAAAACGACATAGAGCGAGCGCTCCGTCCCCTCCGTTTCGACGACTTCAACGGCCAGGACAAGATTATCGAGAACCTGCGGGTCTTCGTGACGGCTGCCCGTATGCGCGGGGAGTCGCTCGACCATACCCTCCTCCATGGTCCTCCCGGACTGGGGAAAACCACTCTCTCCAATATCATTGCCAACGAGTTGGGCGTCGGTTTCAAGACCACCTCGGGTCCAGTCCTTGACAAACCGGGCGACCTTGCAGGCATCCTGATGTCGCTCGAACCGAACGATGTCCTCTTTATCGACGAGATCCATCGTCTGCACCCCGTTGTCGAGGAATATCTTTATTCTGCCATGGAGGATTACCGGATCGACATCCTCCTCGACAAGGGACCCGGCGCCAAGAGCGTCCAGCTGACCATCTCCCCCTTCACACTCGTCGGCGCCACCACCCGTTCCGGCAACCTGACCGCCCCGCTCCGCGCGCGCTTCGGAATCAATTGTCATCTGGAATATTACGACCATCGCCTTCTCCAGACGATTATCATCCGGTCGGCAGGGCTGCTCCGCATCGGAATCGACAAGGAGGCCGCCCTGGAGATTGCCCTCCGCAGCCGCGGAACGCCGCGCGTGGCCAACGCCCTGCTCCGGCGCGTCCGGGATTTCGCAATGGTGAAAGGGACCGGAACAATCGACATCGCCATTGCCCGCCATGCCCTCGAAGCGCTCAACATCGACCGCTACGGACTTGACGAGATCGACAACCGCATCCTGACAACAATCATCGACAAATTCAAGGGTGGCCCGGTCGGACTGACCACAATCGGAACCGCCATAGGCGAAGATGCCGGAACAATCGAGGAGGTCTACGAGCCTTTCCTCATCAAGGAAGGTTTCCTGAAGCGTACGCCCCGGGGCCGAGAAGTGACCGAACTGGCTTACACCCATCTCGGGCGCCGCCCCCGTTCAATACAGGACTCCCTCTTCGACGACGAATAAGCATCCCCCTTCATAAAACAAACTCACTCCTACCAAACCTCTGACCTAAACCCCTAACATGGCAGGCATAAAATCGTTGGCCAAAGACACGGCCGTCTACGGCTTGAGTTCGATCGTGGGGAGATTCCTGAATTGGTGTCTCGTCCCGTTATACGTCTGGCTCTTTCCCACTGAGGAATATGGAATCGTCAGCTATCTTTATTCCTTTACAGCCGTCGCCCTCGTCATTCTCAACTATGGCATGGAGACCGGATTTTTCCGTTTCGCCAACAAGGAACCGGACCCGACGAAAGTCTATACGACCTCCCTCTACTCCGTCGGCTTCACATCCCTCCTCTTTGTCCTGCTGCTGACCATATTCATCCGGCCCGTTTCTTCGGCCATTCTTCTGCCCCGTCATCCTGTCTATGTCTGGCTGCTCGGCGTGACCGTGGCCATAGATGCCTTCTCCAACCTTCCTTTCGCATATCTTCGCTACCGGAACAAGGCGCTCCGATTCGCCGGGATAAAACTGCTTAATGTAGGCCTCAATATTGCCCTCAACCTACTCTTCCTCCTCGGCTGCCCAGCGCTGATGAAGTCATGCCCTGCGGCCGTCAGCTGGTTCTATGAGCCTCTCGGAGGGGAAGTCTTCGGCATAGGCTGGATTTTCTTGGCCAATATAATCTCGTCGGTAATTGTCCTGCTGATGCTGCTCCCCGAACTGACCGGTTCCCGCTGGCGTTTCGACGCCCCGCTTCTCCGGAATATGCTCCGCTATTCCTGGCCGCTGCTGATTCTCGGGGTTGCCGGCATCCTAAGCCAGAACATGGGCCAGATAATCATCCCCTATCTCTTCACAGGGCATGAGGAGGAGGCCAGATCAATGGTCGGTATTTATGGCGCCAACATCAAGATAGCCATCGTGATGGTCATGTTCACACAGGCTTTCCGCTACGCCTACGAGCCCTTCATCTTCGCGCGGGCAAAAGGGGAGGGTGAAGACCGGACAGCCGCCTATTGCGACGCCATGAAATATTTTGTCATCTTCGGGCTCTTCATTTTCCTCGGCGTAATGTTCTTCCTCCCCATTCTGAAATATTTCGTCTCCCCCTCTTATTGGCCCGGGCTGAGGGTTGTGCCGATCATGATGGCTGCGGAACTCTGTTTCGGCGTTTTCTTCAACCTTTCTCTCTGGTATAAGCTGACCGACCGAACGCAGTGGGGAATGTATATGTCGCTCATCTGTTTCGCGCTCATGTTTGGACTCAACGTCTGGTTTGTTCGGGCAATTGGCATCCCGAACGGCTACATCGGCTCGGCTCTCGCCGCTCTCGTAAGCTATTTCGCCGTCATGGTCCTTTCCTATTTTGTTGGGCGCCATTATTATCCCCTCCCCTATCAGACAGGGAGAATGGCGCTCTACGTCCTCTTCGCCGCTATTCTTTACGGACTCGGGGAATGGATTCTGCCCGTCAGCCCGGTCTGGTTGATGTACACCGTGCGGACTCTCCTTCTTCTCCTCTATCTCGGCTGCGTGGCCTGGTTCGAGAACGTCCCCGTCCTGACCCCGCTCCTCCATCGCCTCCTCAGCAAAAGAAAATAACTCAGCGCGCAGCAGGTCTGTCGCGCGCAGCAGGTTTGTCGAAGGTGCAAAACCAAGTCACTTGTCACTACTCACTTGTCACTACTCACTACTCACTTGTCACTTGTCACTTGTCACTACTCACTTGTCACTTACAAAGCTCCCAGAACGCAACCGCCGAGGCTGCCGCGACGTTCAGCGAATCGACCCCATGGTGCATCGGAATCTTGACCGTAAAATCAGTGGCGTCGATTGTGGATTGCGCGAGGCCATCCCCCTCCGTGCCTAACACGATGGCCAGTTTCGGCTCAGCCTTCAGTCGCGGATCCTCCAGGGAATATGAATCCTCCCTCAGCGCCATAGCAATTGTCTTGAAGCCCAAGAGGCGGAGCTCGGCCATTCCTCCCCGCAACCATGTCCAGGGAACGAGGAACACGGACCCCATCGAGACCCTGACGGCCCTGCGGTTGAAGGGGTCGCAACAGTCGGGCGTCAGCAGGACGGCATCTATGCCCAAGGCAGCAGCTGAACGAAAGATGGCTCCGATATTTGTCGTGTCGCACACGCCGTCAAGAACTGCCACTCGCCGTGCTTCCCGGCAAATGCTCTCCGCCGGAGGCAACGAAGGGCGGCGCATCGCGCAGAGAACGCCCCGCGTAAGTGTATAGCCCGTGATGGAGGCCAGCAATTCACGCCCTGCCGTATAGACCGGCGTACCAGGTGGCAGAGAGGCTACAATATCGCGCGCATCGCCGTCGATATGTCGCCGCTCACACATCAGGGCCAGAGGCTCGTGACCTGACGCCAAAGCAACGCGGATCACTTTTGGACTCTCCGCCACAAACACTCCGCGACTCTCGTCGAGACGGTTGCGCAACTGTGCATCCGTCATCGAAGCAAACACCCGCGCCCCGGGATGATCCAAAGAATCAATCTCAATTACCTCCGCCATATTAGGAAATCGTATTGCTAAAACTATAGCGAAGGATTCATCAATAATCTCCGTCCGGATTGATCGCAAAGTTCAAAAACCGGTTGAACGGCACAAGCTCACGCATCCGCGCCACAACCTCGTCGATCATTTTCGGGCCGCAGACCAGCTTTTCCGTCATCGGTGCGTAGGCTGTATAGCTTCGCGGACGAAGCAGGGCAATATGTTCCCATTCCTTGGGAAAGCCCTTAGGGGCCGTCTTCAGGAGGTCTTCGCCGACCTGGATGAAATAGCGCGTGAAATCAGGATTCTCTATGATTTCAAGATATTCCTCTACATTCTCATAAATATCCGTCCGCACCCGACGCAACTGTTCCGCGTCTGGACACCACAATCCGCCTCCCACAAGGCAATTCCCCGGTTCCAGATGGTAATAATAGCCGCAGCCGGGAGATTTCTTCCCGTAGGGAGGATTGATATAGATGCCTATGTGGGTCTTGTAGGGAGTCTTGTCCGGTGAGAAGCGCGTGTCGCGATAAATTCGGTAAAGGCAGTCGGAAGGGGACAGCCGCACCACACCTTCATCAAATTCCGCCACGCGGTTGATCAGGCTTTGCGTCATCCGTTCAACCTCATTCTTCACCGCCTGATAACGCTCCTTATTTTCTCCAAACCATTCCCGGTTGTTATTCGCCTTAAGATCGCTCAGGAAGGAGAGTATCCCTTCTATATCAAATTTTTCAGCTTTCATGTAATCTTATTTTTCGACCGGAATATGCTTGATAATGCGCGCAGGATTGCCCGCAACGACCACGTTGTCCGGTATGTCGCGCGTCACGGTCGAACCGGCGCCGATCACGACATTGTTACCGATCCGGACTCCCGGCACAATAGTGACGCTTCCCCCGATCCATACGTTGTCGCCGATCGTGACGGGCTCGGCCCATTCGAGCGCCTTGTTCCGGGTTTCGCTGTCGAGCGGGTGACAGGCAGTGTAAATACTCACATTCGGACCGATAAAACAGAAATCGCCTATCCTGACCTCCGCTTCATCGAGGATTGTGAGGTTGAAATTGGCAAAGAAGTTCTCGCCGATATGGATATTGTCGCCGTAATCGCAGTGGAACGGCTGGTTGAACTGGAACCACTCCCCATGGCTGCCCAGAACATCCTTCAGGATCGCCTGCATCTCCTCCTTCTCCGAAGGGCGCAGGCCATTGAATTTCCAAAGTTTCTCACAAGTCTTGTCCCTCCGCTCGGCAAGATGCGGATGCGTCGCATCATAAATCTCCCCGCTGACCATCGCTTCCCATATCTCTTTGTTATCCATAATACTCTAAATTTACAAATGAAGTTATCGCATACATCACAACGAATCAAGGAATGAATCCAACTCCTCTTTTGTCTTGCAACTTACATAATTCCCATCTCTGTAGGCTTTACGAGCTTCCTCAATCCGCTTTTCTAAAGTCGGGGATATCATAAGGTCCTCTTCGCCTACACTTACGAGGGCATAGATTCTATTTCTCCTACGAATCAGGACCCTTTCCCCTTTATCTGCCCGTGTAAACGAAGCGGCCAGACTGTTACGATAATCTCTTACTGATAATGCTTCCATAATTTTGTGTTTTATTTCTACTTTGCAAAAATAACAATTGCCTACCTATTAAACAAGTTTGTAGCCACAATTGTGTACACAATAATTTCAAAAATAATATTTGCCCCATATCCCCTTCCCCAAAGCATCTCTAAAGGGTGATATTTGTTAATTTAAACCATTTTTACTAATTTAGCCCAAAATAGAAAAAGACAATGAAATATAACCGTATCCTCCTTAAGCTTTCGGGAGAATCGCTCGCCGCCGGCTCGGGTCATGGAATCGACACCGACCGACTCAATTCCTATGCCGCCCAAATCAAGGAGATGGTCGACGCCGGAGTTGAAATCGGCATCGTCATCGGCGGTGGAAATATCTTCCGCGGACTCTCCGGTGCCTCCCGTGGCTTCGACCGCGTCAAAGGCGACCAGATGGGAATGCTCGCCACCGTCATCAACTCCCTCGCCCTCAGCTCCGCACTCGAAGCCATCGGCCAGGGCTCACAGGTGCTGACCGCAATCGGCATGTTCCCCATCGGGGAGCACTACTCCAAATGGCGCGCGATCGAACAGATGAAGAAAGGAAACGTCGCCATCATCAGCGGCGGCACAGGAAATCCCTACTTCACCACCGACACCGGCGCCGCCCTCCGCGCCATTGAGATCGAAGCCGACGTAATGCTCAAAGGTACCCGCGTTGACGGCGTCTACACTGCAGACCCCGAAAAAGACCCGACCGCCACAAAATTCAACGAAATATCATACGATGAAGTGCTCTCCCGCGGGCTGAAAGTCATGGACCTCACGGCGACAGCCCTCTGCAAGGAAAACGGAATGCCCGTCTACGTCTTCAACATGGACATCGAAGGCAACCTGCGCAAAATGCTCGAAGGCGACAACGTCGGAACCCTCGTAACCGCAAAATAGGGACGCGATACATCGCGTCCACAAAAACCTGCCGCAGTAGGGACGCGATACATCGCGTCCTCGAGCCCCGGAGGGGCTTAACCACGGTTAACCACGGGCCCTCGCGGCCCGTGGAATTAAAAAAGATCATCTTATTAATAGAGCCCCGGAGGGGCTCAACATAAACATAAAAGTCATGGAAGTCAAAGAATATCTCCAGAATGCCGAAGACGCCATGGAAATGGCCGTCGAATATCTTGACGACACGCTCTCCCACATCCGCGCCGGCAAAGCCTCCGCACGCCTCCTGGACGGAATCCGCGTGGACTATTACGGCTCCGCCGCCCCTATCTCCAACGTTGCCAACGTCAGCGTCCCCGATGCCCGCACAATCGCCATCACTCCCTGGGAAAAGTCGATGTTCAAGGAAATCGAAAAGGCAATCATCAACTCCGAACTCGGAATCATGCCGGAAAACAACGGAGAAGTGATCCGCCTCAGCATTCCTCCTTTGACGGAAGACCGACGCAAGCAGCTCGTCAAGCAGAGCAAGGCCGAAGCCGAAAATGCCAAGGTCTCTGTCCGCAACGCCCGCCGCGAAGCAATCGACGGACTGAAAAAGGAAATCAAGAACGGTCTGAGCGAAGATGTCGAGAAAGACGCTGAAAACGACGTCCAGAAACTTCATGACAAATACATGAAGAAGATCGACGCCGCCTTCGCCGAAAAGGAAAAGGAAATCCTCACCGTCTGATTCCCCGCTCAACCCATGGAATCCGGCTCCGGAAAGAATCGCCCCGCATCCAAGGGGGCTGAACTGACTGTCATCGTGCCGGTCTACAATGCCGCCCGCTGGATTCCCGACTTGCTTGCGACTCTCCGCGCCCAGTCGATGAAAGACTTCGAAGTCATTTTCATTGACGATGGCTCCACGGACTCAGGGACCGACATGCTACGCCGGGCAGCAGCCGAGGATAGCCGCATTCGCGTCCTCACGCAACCCAACCGCGGGCAGGCTGCCGCAAGGAATGCCGCCCTCGACGAGGTCCGCACCCCATGGGTCACATTCATAGACATAGACGACCTCCTCCATCCGGATGCGTTCGCAATCTGGATGGAGGAGGCGCGTCGTTTGGGGCCCGGCGCAGTCGTCAAAAGCGGATGGATCGAAAGCGAAGAAAAGCCTGAGAAATTCGACGCGCCAATCACGTCTGTCAGTTCCCGACTTCTCGGCAAAGAAGAAGCCCTCGAAGCCTATCTTTACCAATCCCTGCCGCTCACGCCTCTCTGGGGAGGGGTCTACGACAGCAGCATATTCGGCCCGGCGGGGGAAGGCGCCATCCGGCTTGTGGAAGGGATGTATTACGAAGACCTTGAAATAGGGCCTCGCATCCTCGACCGCGCTGAAAAAATCAGCTTTATTCCAGCCCCTCTTTACTTCTACCGTCAGCACCCCGGGAGCTTCATCCACACCTTTTCCCCCAAGCGCTTCGACGCGCTCAAAGCCGTCGACATGATCAGCCGGTTTATCGCCGACCGGCATCCCGGGCTGAACGCGGCTGCGGCCGACCGTCGATGGAGCGCCAACTTCAACATCTTTCTGTTATTGGCGAAAAACGGGAAAGGCGACAAAGCCCTGGCCGCCTTGCAGCGCCAATGCTGGAAAGAAATCAAAAAAGGCCGCAAAAAAGAAATCCGAAACGGCAAAATCAGAAAAAAGAACCGCCTCGCGGCCCTGCTGTCATACCTCGGCCCGCACCCCCTCGCCCTCCTCGCCCGCCACTCCCCCCGCATCCAATAATCTACTAAAAATCTCGGCTATATCCTCCTTCGAGGGGGGATCAAACCCTGTTCGGAATGGGGTGATTCCGGGGGTAAGCCCCCAGGATCACAGTATTTCCGTAGATCAGCTTCCCAACTGCTTCCAATGCTCTCCGTCGGTCATGTAGTGGATTCCGTCGGAAGTCAGCTTAATCCCAGCATTGGCGTGACGCAGCCATATACCATCCTGACAAACTCGGAATGCTGTCTTGCCTCTTGCGGACAATATCCCATCGGTGGCCAATATGGTTTTTGGAGTGAGGACTGGCATTACACTGGTGGTTAATGTCACTCCCCTTTGTTCGGACTTAGAAGTTGTCCCCCCTCCTGCGGAAGTGAATTCTAACTCGAGTTTGCATTCGCTTCTGTCTTTGAGGGTGGTGAAGACCCCTTCATAACGATTATTGCTATTTGGCTTGACCTTTTGGTTATCCCATTGGACGGCTCCATCAAATACTTTAACGTTACACTCTCGCGAACCCCATTCTTCAATGTCTGACCATGCTAAGGTGGGAATGCTGAATCGTATCTTCGATCCTGCATAAAGTTTCCCTTTGGTAGATGGCCAAACAACTATATTTCTAATAGTTCCACCCCCAAACCAATTCACACCATCCGATGGTTGTGTACTAACGAGACCAGAGTCGGAAATTGCAGGGCTCGTATTCGAGACTGCCCCAGCATCAGTTGTCAGGCTCGTTTTGGGACCTACATTTAAGTAGAACGTCCCTGTAAAAGGTTTCGTTGTCTGGACCATGGTGGCATTCATGAAGGCATTGACGTCTTCATTACTGACGGCCGCCTCTCTTGTTACATCCAGAACATGGTTCTTATTGGCGTCAATCAAGTGCAAACCATCAGCTGCCAGATGCAAGATGTCTATCCCGTTTGCATCGCAAAGATGCAAACCGTCTGCGTCCAGGACGAGTTTGCCTCCCGAGAGTTTGATCATACCGTCGAGAAATTCTATCAGGCCTCCCGAGAGATAGCCGGATCCGTCCATACGGAATAGACCGTTGGCGTAGCCTGATTCCAGAGGTGTCCCACGCTTTTTACCATACTCATTGTAGTACCGGTCTTTCATATCTCCTCCAAACCAGAGGGCGATCAGTTTCGCAAGAGTTGCAGTAGAGGAGTCGGACGGTCCAACGCCACTGATTCCTGCGCGGACATTCGTCAACGTGGCCTGATTGTCACCGACTTTGTTCCAAGAACCAAGTTTGATGAGGCTCGACAATACCAATCCTCCGTTTATTTCGGTATTCCCTTTCAGAGCTTCTTCAAGGTAGCCGAAATCCTCTGGAGCTTGTTGCCACGTTTCCATCGGTACGTTCCCGAGGGTCAGTATCGCCTTTTCATATTTCACCTGGTTGGATTTTGTAGAACCGGCCACACCTGCATAAATGAGGAAATGCGGGTTTGCAGCATCCTTAGTAATCCTGAAAACTGCCGACCGTTTAGTTTGTGAAAGCAGTTTGGATGTGGCAAGCTGAGCCTTATGGGCGCTATCATATATAGCAACGGTGTATTGAGTTGCAGTACCCGCGACATTTGAAATAGCCTCAATATTCAGGGCAAGGTAGTCGCCTGCTTTAACATCAATATTTAATGGAAAGCTTTTATATTTATGTGTTTCTGTTTCACTCGCTTGGATGGAAAACTCCCTTGACCCAATAAGCAGGTTGCGCGAGCTTATACGTATGTCCGAGGCCTCCGCTGTGACCGGAATTCGTTCACGATCTATCCACTCGGTTGTATTCGTACTATCAGGGAAAATATAAACAATGATTGCTCTTATTTTTTCCTTCCTTGCCTCCGGGATGACAATGGGTTCATATCCACCATTGCCATCGACTCCCAAGGGTAGTAGCATCCCAGCTCCATTATCACTAACGAACTGATAACGGATGAATCCTTCAGAATTTGCCTTGACTGCTGGAGTAGAGCCCACTGTTTTGTAAATATCCACTGTAACGGAATCCTGAGATAATTCGGGGCAGCACCAAACTTCCGTGGATAAACCATAGGCATGAG